>CAKRUL010000331.1 GCA_934403665.1 uncultured Clostridia bacterium
GCATTGTAAAGCCGCTCATACGTTTCAAAGCCTTCTTCAGCATTTCTGGACATACGGCTGACGCTATCGAACACAACGGTGTCAGCAGGCTTCAGTGCCTTTAGAAGCTTGCTCCATTCCTTGCGGTCTGACTTCGTGCCAGTGTAGACCTCTTTGCGAATGAGTGCTTCAGGATAGGTTCCTTTGATATTCCGTTCCTGACGCTCAATGTTCTGCTTCTTCGTACTAATGCGGCAATATCCGTATGTCATAGTATCAGCTCCATTTGTATTGAATTTAACGACCGTCTGAATTGATACTGCTATTATAACTACACCATGCCTGTATGTCAATAACTTTTAATACTTTTTGCTATAATGTTATTTTTAATACTGAAATACTATGCCGCTATCGCGGCTAATTGGCTTGTACATAGCAGGGAAATAGAAGCTGCGTAAAGCGATAATTATATCTTATGCTTGGCTTTTGTATGTTGTCATACGCGCAACATTACGTGTGACACGGATTGTTATAGGCAAAATGATGAGCGGGGGGATTTTTCGTTTTTCTATTATAAAATAAAATTTCCACCGTGAGTGTTAATAGCAATATGAATTGACTTGAGCCTTTGCATCTGTTATACTAAATCTGTCCAAAAGAATTGTGACATACCGCACAAGAAAAATTGCAACTTTGAAGCGACGTAAACATTGAAAACCGCTGATTTTCAATGAAATTTTCGACGATTCCTTGTGCATAAAGTGCCCCATGACGACGATGTGCAGAACATCTGGCACAACTGGGAGCAGGAATAATCGAACTTTTTGAATGGAAATAAGCTGATTTTCAATAAAAAACGGATGGATATCAAATCAAATTAAATCTGAATTGCGACATACATCCTATCTGTTGTGACATACGCCGCTCCTTGCGTTGCGACATACGAAAGGAGAAAAAGAAATGAAAATCAGTGCAGCAGCAAAAGAATATCTGATAGAGATTGAGGTTCGGAAGTATACCCCAAAGACAATTCGGAGTTACCGGAACAACCTCAATCTCTTTTTGCGCTTTTGTGAGGAAGAAGCCGACGTGACGGAAGTTGAGGACGTATCACTTGCCGTAGTGCGGCAATTCTCACGCTTTATGAGTGAGCGAGGGAAAAAGGGCAGTTACATCAATGGACTTTTGAAGGTGGCAAAGGCATTCATTCAGTATTGCTATGAGGAAGGCTACGGCGGCTTCAACACGCGCAAAAACTTCAAATGGTGCAAACAGGACAAGGCTGTGATTCTGGCGTTTTCGGTTGCAGATGTGCGCCAGATGCTTCGTTCCTGCAAGGGCTGTGACTATCTGCAAATTCGCGATGCGGCCATTCTGACCATGCTGTTTGAAACAGGAATTCGCTGTTGGGAATTATGCTGCATTCAAAAGCAGGATATTCACGACGATTTTATCATTATCAACGGTAAAAATCATAAGCAGCGTGTTGTTCCTGTTACGCCGGTTCTGCGGAAAGCTATGTTGCGATATGAGCAGTGTGCGGCGCAGTATTTCACGCTGAAAAACACAGAGGATTATTATTTTCTGTCCTTTCATGGTAGACAGCTGACAAACTCAGCAGTTGAGCATATTATCAAGCGGCACGGAGAGGGAATAGAAGGCGTGCGCGTTTCTCCGCATACCTGTCGTCATTTTTATGCCCAACAGCAGATCAAAATGGGAACAGACCTCTATACGCTTTCGCGTCTATTAGGCCATGAAAACGTGCAAATCACACAGACCTATCTGAACAGTCTGCGTGACGCTGACGTGATTCAGATTGCGAAGCAGAAGAGTGTGCTGATGAATATGTAAACGCCCGCTCACGCGGTACAGACGGCGTGACAGAGCACGTCTGCTCTGAGCGGGAAATCTATGTAAATAATCAGAAAAATCTGAGAAGGAGAGAAGGCAGGGGAAAATATCCTCTGCCTTCTTTTGACTTTGATTATTTAATAATATCGATGGCAATCACTTTTGATTCTTTTCCGTTCCAAAAAACTAAGTCGCAAATATGTTTTTCATCCGAAGTTGTTTTATATTTACAATACCAAATACCCCCATCACCACAAAAACCATCTGAGTTTTCTGAAATTAGCTCCGTAAATGCGTTTTCTGCAATTTGCGTAGAGTCGTTTTCTGAGTTGTTAAATTGCATGAGTTCTGCCAAGTAATTGCTTCCAATCCAAGAGTCGTATTCGGTGCTATCTGATATCTCGACTGGGTTGCTGAAATAGTATAGTTTATTGCTATTTAGACTGAATTTTGCAACCATTGAGTGATAACCCATGATATTTCGATCGTAAACATTATCGTTTATTAAAAAGGGAGTAGAGGCTTTTTCAGATATGAACAGCAGTGCTCGAT
>CAKRUL010000332.1 GCA_934403665.1 uncultured Clostridia bacterium
GATTTTCTCCATACCGTGTTCCTTTAAATCCCTCGCAAAAATGTTGTGATTTTCTTTCCCTGCAGAAGGTTATTTTTCTTTGTCAATACAAATTCTTTTGCCCTTTGCCCCATTAACTGTAATTCTTGTGCTTCTTGAGCAAGTATTTTCTGTAGCTGTTTTGCCATTGCTTCTGTGGTGTCTTCCGGAAATGTGTAAAGATAATCAAAGTATTCCTCGGGAATGCCCGGAAGCTTGGTCGTCAAAAGCGGTGTGCCGGAAACCATATACTCCAATGTCTTTGACGGAAAAGAATATTTCGTGAATTCCTCATCGCTGGGACGAGGATTCACAAGAAGGGTCGCCCTCCGCTCCACTCCGACAATTTCACTGACCGGCAAAACACCCTTATATTGAATTCTGGGCTCCTGCTTTGCAACCTCTTTCAAAAAAGAAACAGCTTGTCCGCCTCCGTAAAGATGCAGTTCTGTATTGGGAAGAGTTGTCTTTTGAAATGCTTTCACAAGCTTTACGGCACCGAACTTTTCATGCAAACCGCCGGCATAAACCACCGCACGCGGAAACTCTTTTTCTTCCTCTGCCGGTATATTTTTGAGGGTACTGTCCACACTTCCTTCAATGATAAGACTTGGCTTCCGCTGTATATTCGCAACCTCATCCATCTGTTTTGTAAGAAAAATGTAGCCGTCAAAGCTTTCCATCTGTTTCTTGCTCATTGTATCATATACTTTTTGAAAGATTTTTTCCACAATATTTCTTTTTTTATGTCCGATGCATGCGATATAGTCCGGCAAATCGGTCACGATTGCAACCTTTTTGATATGACAGAACTTTGTTATCCAGTTGACTGCCAAGGAACCGGGTAACAGCAGCGGATCACATAAAATCACTGCGTCTTTCTGTCGTCGTGCTTTTTTTAGTTCTTTCACAAAAGAAAAAAACAGCGTGAAATAGCGGCTGAGTTTTCCGTTTCGGAACCCAACATAAACATAACGCAAAGAATCGGATACCCTTTCTTCTTCCCTCTCCCACTTTTTTTTCGGATGACAGGAAGCGGAAACCGGCACTGCGGAAAGGCAAGTAAGCTCTGTGTCCTCTTGAACGTTCATTCCCCGAAGCAATAAGTCAAAAAACTTCTGGGACGGATCAATCAGTTTCTGTGTTCTTTCCTGAAATATTTGATTGTATTTTTGAGAACTGCAAGTTGACGAAACAAATAGAACTTTCACTTTTCTCTCCCGTTATTTCAAAAATATCCATTCAAACTCCAAGCAACTTGCTGTGAAGCCATGCATACAGTTTGTTTCCAATAAAGAAACGATACTGTATGCATTTCAGATAAATACGTTTCTTTTTATCCATGCTTTTTAAATACGGATTCTCTGTCCACTCCGGATATTTTTCCGAAAAATCATCGACCGCCCGGACGATAATCTCTCGGTCAACTCCCGCTTTCAAGGCGCATAAGGTCGCACTGTATAACACAAGCACAATGCCTTGATATTCACAGGCAGTGCGGTATTTCCCCTGCAATGCCTCTTCAATCAAATCATATGCTTTCCGAAAATCAAAATACACCCGGATATCCGGTGTGTTGGATGCAGAATTTTCTCGAATGAAATAGTTGTAATACGCTTCTTTCAAAACAGTGATGTTCTTTGCTCTGTTCAGCAATTTGATTACTGCGACTGCATCTTCCCCATGCCGCAAATCGGGAAGCAGCTGCTCATCTGTGAGACTTTTTTTGACAAACAATCTGCATAGGGACATTTTGCATTTTACCAAAAAATCGTTTTTATCACTTTTGGAATCAAACCAGTCCATTCCGTTTCTTTTTACTGTTTTGCCGCTCTCAAAAGCATAGTTATCGTCACACATCACAAGATCCGCATCATTTTCCTTTGCGGCTTGAAGCATTTTTTCCAAGAAATCGACCGCATACCAATCGTCCGCATCACAGAAAGCAATCCAATCCCCTTTGGCAGCACCAATCCCCTTGTTTCTGGAAATACCGGGACCCTCATTTTTCTCGTTCTGAAGGAGCTGTATTTCCAACGCACTGTGCTGACGATACCGTTGCAATTGGAGATAGGAATCATCCGTGGAGCAATCATCTATCACAACCACTTCAAAATTTTGAAAGGTTTGATTTTCCAAAGCCTCCAGGCATCTTTTCATATATCGAAACCCATTGTGACAAGGAATGATAACGGAAACTTCAGGCATTATGATTCTCCTTCTGTATAATTGATTACTTCGGTGTGATGATGATTTCTGCAATTTTCATCCGGCAATTCCATGTAATTTCCATACAACTGCGTCAAAATCACATCATAATTTTTAGGAGCGCGTATTTCAATATCTTCAAACA
>CAKRUL010000333.1 GCA_934403665.1 uncultured Clostridia bacterium
GATGAAGTACTATGGAGAGGACAAAAAAACAGCTGAAAAGAATCTCCCGTCAATGAATGAAATAGACGGCGGTGATGGAAATGCTAACGCCTGATGAACTGAATATCCTTCCGAAACAGGTATCGGATATCTACGCAAAACTTGAAGAATCCACTATTAAACAGATTGCTGAGCAGTTAAAAATCGCCGGAGCGATGAACCAAAAGACCATTAACCAGATAAAAGCATTGCAGAATTCCGGGTTTGACATAAAGCACATCGAAAAAGAGATACAAAAAGCCGCTCAGCTATCCGATGAAGAATTGGACAATATTTATGCCGACGCTATACGCCGTACGCAGGAGTTTACTGATAAAATAGTATCAAAGAGCGACTTAATCCCTCCTGTTCCAGACCGGACGTTTGAGATCATTTCCTCCGCCATTGCTTTGGAGCAACAAACAAAAGAAGAATTCAGAAACTTTACCCGCTCAATGGGGTTTGCACAGGATATAGGCGGCAAAACAGTATTTAAGCCCATAGCAAAGTTTTATCAAGACACTTTGGATTTTGCACAAATGCAGGTACAATCTGGCGTGATAGGGTATGACGAGGCTATCAAAAATGCTGTTGACACAATGGTGAAGAGCGGGTTGCGTACCGTTGATTATAAAACAGGATACACCTCAAAGATAGAGGTAGCGGCACGCAGAGCCGTTTTGACTGGCTTATCCCAGTACACTGCAAAAGAAACCGAAATGCGCATGAAAGACTTAGATACTGATTTGGTCGAGGTGTCCGCCCATCAGGGAGCCAGAGACAAAGGTGTCGGTTTTGAAAATCATAAACACTGGCAAGGGAAAGTATATAGCTTTTACGGCAATCATCCAAAATATCCAAGCTTGAAAAAAGAAACCGGATACGGTGATATACAGGGTCTAAAGGGTGTAAATTGCCGTCATGACTTTTTTCCGTTTATAGAGGGAATCTCAAAAAGAACCTATACGGACGAACAACTTGCCAATATTGACCCCCCGCCCTTTGAATATGAGGGCAAAACGTACACCGCATATGAGGCAACACAGAAACAGCGACAGCTTGAAACAGCATTGCGAAACGAGAAGTTAAAAATGGTAGGTTATGATGCGGCCGGGTTAAAGCCTGAATTTACCGCTTCGTCCGTCAAACTCAGAAGATTGCGGAAATACTATAACGATTTTTCCGAAAAAGCTGGTCTTAAAACACAGGCCGAGCGATTCCGTGTCACGGGGTATGACAGGGAAATGGTACATAAGGCGAATAAGGCATATCGCGAACTGTTGACGTCAACAAATTATTATGATAAAATCAAATTAGGCGTACAAAAGTTAGATATTTTAGAGGGGAGTCAAGGAAAGCATATTAGGGGGCATAATAACTACAAAGAAGGAAAGAGTTATCTTCTGATCGACATGAAAGAAGCGCAGGAGCTTGTCAACCAATATGCTGGAAGCGGAGAATTTTACAAGAATAAGAATGGAACTTATTCCAACAAAGAAATGATCTCTTGCAATAAAATTATTGGTGTAAATGTAAGTGATGTTGATGGAACATTGAAATATACAAATGATTTCTATATCCATTATTCAAAGAAAGGAACACACGTTGTTCCAACAATTAAGGGAGTGAAGTAATGAAACTGAGAGAATTTTTTTGCAAAAATGTTAGATTGGTCGACGTTGATGGCAAAGAGTGGATAGGATATGTGCGTACATTCGTTCCAGCAATTGACACTGATGATGATATGGATTGGATTGGTCTAAAAGTAGGAAGTGACCTTATAGAGTTTCATGAAAATGAAATCAAAGAAATTTCTATTATATAATCATTCGTTTATGGCGGAGATACATTGTTTCGTACGAGGGAAATCGCTATTATGCAAATTAATAAATCAAGCATTATGCAAAAAGCATAGTGCTTTTTTTATACCAAAAATCGCCCGCGATGGCGTAAAACTACGTGAGCAAGTTGAAGCAACCAACGTTAAAAAGCGTAGCGAGGAAGGAGCAAATATGAAAAGAGATTTTCTGAAAGAACTCGATCTTACTGATGAGGCCATTGACAAAATCATGGCTGAGAACGGCAAGGACATCGAGAAGCACAAAACACAGGCGGATACATTCAAAGCAGAGCTGGACACTGTGAAAGGACAGCTTGCAGAAGCCAACAAGCAGATTGAAGGCTTCAAGGATTTGGACGTTGACGGCATCAAAAAAGCGGCTGATGACTGGAAAGAAAAATATGAAACAGCCGAAAAAGACTACCGGGCAAAGGTTTTTGAAATGGAGCGTGACGGCTTAATCAAAGATAAGCTTTCCGGGCTGAAATTTACGTCAGATTACGCCAAAA
>CAKRUL010000334.1 GCA_934403665.1 uncultured Clostridia bacterium
GATCTGTGCGCAATTTCCACGCCAACTGACCGTATCCCACATCAACCGCATAAACCTTTGAGGCGCCGTTTTGAAGCATGCAATCCGTGAATCCGCCTGTTGAGGCGCCAACATCCATGCATATTTTCCCTTTTAACGGAAGGGAAAAACATTGCATTGCCTTTTCCAGCTTATGACCTCCGCGGCTGACATAGGGATCCCGTTGTCTCACTGTGATCTCAGAGTCCACAGGAACTGTTGTGCCGGGTTTGTCAAATTTTACTTCCCCAATATATACATTGCCGGACATTAAGATGCTTTTGGCCTTTTCACGGCTTTCTGCCAGCCCTTTTTCCCCCATCAGCACATCTATTCTGGCTTTTTCTGTTTTCAAGCGAAAAGCACCTCTTTCATTTCTGTCAATATAGATTCGCTGTCCAATCCGCAAGCTTTATGAAGTTCCGCAACGCCTCCATGCTCAATAAACGCATCCGGGATGCATTTCAAAAGCAGTTTTGTGTTTGGAATGTCTTTGATACAGTCTAAAACCGCCTGTCCCAAACCGCCGTTTTTCACATTTTCCTCAATCACCGCTACCCTGCCAGTGTTTTTTGCGTATTCCCGAATCATAGTTGCATCCAAAGGCTTGATGCACCGAACATTGATTACGGCGCAGTCAATGTTTTCCTGCCGCAGGCGATATGCCGTTTCCAACGCTGTGGAAACCATTCTGCCCTCCGCAATCATAACCGCATCTTTTCCTTCCAGCAGCAGAGCACTTTTCCCGATTTCTATCGGAGGATATTTCGGAAGCACTGCGCCTTCTCCGCCTCGCGGATAGCGAATCGCTACCGGAGAATGCATCTGCTCCACCGCATATTCCAACATCATTTCCAGCTCCCGAAAGCTGGCAGGAGACAGAATCGTCAGATTTGGAATATGACTTAAATAAGAGAGATCAAAAATGCCTTGATGCGTCTCTCCGTCCTCCCCGACCAACCCGGCCCGATCCACTCCGAAAACGACATGTGTATTCATCAGCGCAACATCGGTCAGAATCTGGTCATATCCTCTTTGCAGAAAAGAAGAATATACTGCAAAAACAGGAACACATCCCCCAAGTGCAAGACCGGTAGCCAAAGAAACCGCATGCTCCTCCGCAATTCCCACATCATAGAAACGCTCCGGATACAAGGAAGCAAATGTGCTCAACCCTGTGCCGTCCGGCATGGCGGCAGTGATTGCTGCAATGCGCGGATTCTTTTTTGCAAGGGAACAAAGCTTGTCCCCAAAAACAGAAGAAAAATTCTTTTTTGTGCTTTTCGCAACACCGCAGCTGGAATCAAAAGCAGGAACGCCGTGATATTTTTCCGGCGCGATTTCCGCAGGGAGATATCCCTTTCCTTTTTTGGTAATCACATGAATCAGAACCGGATGATCGATATGTTTCACTGCCTGAAAAACATCGCAAAGCTCGCTGATGTTATGCCCGTCATAAGGACCGTAATAAGAAAAGCCCAATTCCTCAAAAATAGCACCGGACACTAAAATATGTTTGAATACATTCTTTGCATTGTGAATCACCTTTTTTAGTTTCGGCGTGTTTTGAAACATATTTTCGATGGAGTTTTTAGCATCCAAATAGCGAATGGTGGTACGAATTTTACTCAGATAGTTTGAAATTCCCGTCGTGTTTTTGGAAATGGACATCTGATTATCATTCAGCACAACAATCACATTGTCTTTCCCTTGACCGGCATCGTTTAAAGCTTCATAGGCCATTCCGCCGCTTAATGCACCGTCTCCGATCAAGGCAACCACTTTGCTTTTATTCCCTGTCAAATCAAAGGCACGCCGGATGCCCAGTGCAACCGAAATGGAGTTTGAGCTGTGCCCGGTGTTGAAGGTGTCATATTCACTTTCATATGTTTTCGGGAAGCCGGAAAGTCCTTTATATTGCCGTAAAGTGGAAAATTGCTCCTTGCGTCCCGTTAAAATTTTATGAACATAGCTCTGATGCCCTACGTCAAATATAATTTTATCCTGCGGAAGTTGAAACGATTTATGTAAAGCGATGGTCAGTTCCACAACCCCTAAATTAGAGGCAAGATGCCCTCCGGTTTCCGACACCGATTGAATCAGGAATTCTCTGATTTCTTCACAAAGGGCTGGAAGCTGCTCATCGCTTATCTTCTTTATGTCATTGGGCTGATTAATCTGATCTAATATTCTCATTTCTTCCAATAGTTTCCTCATCTTATTTTTTTCCAAAGCCGAACAAGCTCAAAACATTTGCCGTAAACCGAACAATGTGATAAGATTTTTTCATAGCAAAAGATTTTCCCACTGCTTTGCCGCCAACTGTCAAAGAGGCAACCAACGCTG
>CAKRUL010000335.1 GCA_934403665.1 uncultured Clostridia bacterium
TGCGTGTTCAGATGAAATATCTCACATTCTTTAAACAGCAGAACACATTCCTTGTGCGAGCATTTCCCTTTATCTTTGTAAAACGGGATGTGCAGCATATCCTGAAGTACTTTGGAGATGATTTCAAAACAGGGCATTTCCTCCTGACAGGGGTAAAGACGAATCTCAACTTCATATTGATTATTGAAGTTTTTGATGACGTTCACCTTTTTCACATCGATGCTGTTTCGTTCCAGTTCGGAGGAAATTTCCGCAGACAGCTGTGCATCAAAATAGGGATTGGAGAGAATTTCTTCTTTCAGGTTTCCGACAATGTTTGAAATTTCGATAAACTGATCTCGGTAAATTGAGGTATTTTCTATCAGTTTATTCTGCCAGATCGTGTTCACCCGGTAGATTTCATATAAATTGCCGAGAGCGTGGAGAACTTCATTTGCTTTCACACACTTCTTTGAAAAATAAGAAGGGAAATCTTCGATGCCGGCGCTTCCGGTTTCCTCGATTTTTTTTGCCGCCTTGAACATGGCGTCCATGGTTTCGGTGTAATCTTTCTGCCAGCAGTAACTGCGCAGCGCACATTTTTTACAGACCTTGTCTGCGACGGCGTCGAACAGTGCGCCCATATCGTTTAAGTTAGCAGGCTTTGTTTTGTTCATGGCTGACAGAATGGTGTCGGAAAGCTTGCGGAAGGCAAGTCCGAGTCTGTCCAGCTTGACGGTGGCAATGTCTTTGATGATCGCAGCTTTATCATACTCTGATGAGGAATTTTGAACATTTTTAAAGATCCGGTCAAAGAATTTGTCCGGAATCAGCACAAACAATACGGAGGCGATGGCAATTTCGGGAAACCCGATAACCATCAGACGTTCTTCTACCAGAAAGATGGATGTGACGATATTGCCGATGGTGAACCCGAGAATACAAGTCAGCTTGCCGTATTTGGAGAACACCGAACAGCAAAAGCCGTTTAACACATATGTCGCCAGAAAAATCCCCATATTGTTGCCGGAAATCCCCGTTGCCAATCCCATCAGGGCTGCTGCCTGTGATGCCAGCCCAAGATTCCCCATCATGGAGAACAGCAAAACAGCAAGCACTCCGATGATATTTTTGATGTAGATGGAAAACGGAAGAACCAGGTTTCCGATCCCTGCAATGGCACAGGTGATCATAATGGCGGCGGCCGCCGTATCTTCAGAGGTAAAAAAATGTTTTCTGGAGGAAGAGGTGAACAGCGGCATTCCTTTTTTATAAATCAGATAGAACACAGCGGAGATGAACGCCTCGAAAACCGTCAGCAGAACGTCATAAGGGGTAAAGTTGGTAAACAGAATGAAGATCCAGCTGAACACGAAAGAGACGCCGAAAATCAGATATGGCCTGTATTTGCGCCTTTCCAGTTTCGGGAACGTGATGGAAATAAACTTGTCCACCAGAACGGCACAGAGAAGCATCAGCGCATATCGAAAGGAATTCACCTCAGGTGTTAACAAAAGTCCTGTAATCGCCCCCGAAAAAACAAACACATTTGCCTGGCATGCCAGAACAAAGGGCAGCGTCAGCGGCGACAGACCGCCAAGGCAGTGAAAGCGTGCAATCAAAACCGACAGGCAAGTCAGAAGAATGATATTTCGATACTTCCTGATTCCGGAAGTCAGTTTCAGTTTCGGGGTCTCTCTGGCGCTCAAAACATTTTCCATTAATTCCATGGTGATTTCACCCATCCTCTCATTTAGAAGTTGTTTTTCTATTATAATCCCTTTGCAAAGATATTTTTGTCATAATATGAGGATGAAATAAAAAATATTCAGCCCTTTTTCAACAAAAAAGAAGCAGAAAGCAGAGAAAGGTACAGCGGCGGCAGAGAGGCAATAGAGGCGAATCCAAAAATTTTCTGCGCAAAAATAAGCTTGGAACGTTTTTTGCCGAAAAATATTTTGATCCTTTCCTTTTTTTATGCAAACTGATAAAATCCCCGAAAAGCTATTGACAAATCAAAAAAATATGTTAAAATAATGTGCAAATGCATGGATGATATTAAACGTCAGCAATTCGTTTTTCCAGAGAGCCGCTGGTTGGTGTGAAGCGGCAGGCGAAGCTTTCGTTGTCTCGTATCGGAGCAGAATTTCTGAACACGAAAGAAAGTAAGAAATTCCGGGAGATCCCGTCACAGATCAAGGGCTTGCTGGAGTCCGATGAGTGGTTTCCCCATGGGAAGCAATGCCGGGTGGTACCGTGGTCGATTTGATCATCCCGCAGAGATTTTTGCAGTCTCTGCGGGATTTTTTTAAAAAATTTCCAAGACCACTTCAAGGACCTTGGAACGCTTTCATTATCTTAGGCAAAAAATTATGACTTT
>CAKRUL010000336.1 GCA_934403665.1 uncultured Clostridia bacterium
CCGGAGTTCCGGACGATGAAAGATATGATTCTGCAAGAAGCCGAAAATCTTGCCTTTGCTGACCTGCCGATTCAAATGACGCAGGAAAAGCACGGTGCGGAAAAAGCGAAAACGGGAGATTACAATCATGGGAAAAACGCAGCAAATCATAATGCGAACCATAATCGTTACCAAACAGCGTCTACCGTTGCCCGCCTGTTCGCATCCCTTGTCCAACTTCTTTACGAGAGTCCCGACCGCCACAAAATTTCCAAGATTGACCGCAAACTGCTGCGGCAGATAGACGAAAAGAGGCTGGCACAGGGAATGAAGTTAGAGGAAACCCGCTCCGAATGTACACTCGAAGCGGGCTTGTTCAGTCAAATCGTTACTGCTGCACCGCGGGCTTGCAGGTAGGCATCGATGTCGCGGTTAATATACTGATCTCCGGTGGTGTGCAGGACATCGTAAAATTCGCAGAGATAGGAATAAACGTCATATTTTGCAAACAGCTTGGCAACCTCCGCCCCGCTCATGCGCTTTTGCGCTTTATAGCTTTCGGTGCAGAAGACGGCAAATTCGGTTTCTTTGCTCATCGTATGACCTCCTTAAACATCCGGAAATGCAATGACTCCGGTTAATTCCTCCTGCTGAAGCAGGCTGTACAGAAGCGGGGTGCTGTACTGCCAGACCTTGGTCTGCTCCTGCTCCAAAAGGGCGTACAGCTTGGAAGAATAGAGCTTGAAATAGGCATCCCTTTCGCTGATTTGTTCTTTCTCTGCAATCATGGAAATCAGGTCGGCGCTGATAAAAGGGAGAATGGCCAGAAACTGTTCCTGTTCCATCAGTCTTCCTCCTTTACTTCCTCTGCCGCTTGAAAGCGGAGATAGGATAATGCTTTTTCTGTGTGGAGGACCCATTGATCCTGCAGAATTTCGGTTTTCAGCCGTTTGACGGTTTCTTCTGCGTCAATCACCTGTGTTTCAAACAGGCGAATGGATTTGTAGACGTTATCATCCGCAACCGGTCCGATATGCATATCAATTGCTTCATCCTGCGGGATACCGCGCCGGTTGTTGATAACAAAATTCAACCAATCCAAATCGGCAGAAGCAAATTTACGGATGGTGGCATTCTGCTCGGCAGAGGATAGATCAAAATCATAGATTGAGACATAGCCAAGCCGATTTTCGCTTCTCCGCATTTTGACCTGTGCCCAACGCAACGCCTGCTCATGCGAGGAGGTCAGATAGAAACCTGCTCCGAAGTCGAGAAAGGCTTGCGGAACGCGAATCTGCGGTTGCTCGACCGCAACAAGACTTCCATGATATAGCAGCATGGGGATACCTCCTGACCGATCAATGAATCCATCTTATTATACCATAGTTTTTTATGAAAATCAAGATTTCAGAAAGGAAAAATCATGTCAACCACATATATCATTTTTACCCCCGCCGAGCGGGAGCAGGCGACCGATCTCGCGGAATTCCTGCGGCGGCAGGGGTACCGCAACCTCGTGTTTGTCGGCTGTGATGAGAGTGGAACTGCCCGCCATGCGTACAAGCGGGGGACCATAGGCGTTTAATCTGCCTTTTAACGATCCGTTCATGAAAGAGTTGACGCCAATCGACTGCGCGGTGTTTGGCAGTGAACAGATGGTTGTGAATTCATTGGAAATGTTTCTGATAGGAGAAGTCAGGATAGAAACACAAAGTCAGTTCAAAATGCCGTTGGTTCGTGAGGAGGTTATAACCGATCCGGTCGTTTTGAAGATCATTTCCTTTCTCAGAGAAAATATCGGTCAAAAAATCACACTTGCGGATGTTTGCGAAAAATTCAAGTACAGTCAGGCTAACCCATATTCGCTGTATACCGTATCGCTCAAAGCGCTTTCGTCCGGAACGGTATCTGCGCTCGGCATTGTTGAGCCGCTTTCGGCAACGCTGTTTGGAACCTTCCTCTTTGGGGAAAAACTGACGGTATGGTCTGTTGCCGGAATTGTTTTGATCCTTTCTTCGGTTGTTCTGCTCGGCAAGGCTGCTGTCGATGTCGGTCAGTCCTGAAAAAACAAGTCCCTTTGTTTTTTGTCATGATACCAGCGCATCTGCCGGGGCGAAGGCATCATAAACAGCCGGAACTGTCCGGCTTGTATTTACAATTGAAACAGTTTGCAGAAGTGGCTGTGAAATTCCGATACGGATTTTCACAGCCACTGTTTTTGCAACGATTTGTTGGTGATATATCGTTGTATATCGGACAAAAATATCCGAAAACAGAAAATTGTCCGGTAGCCGCCATGCTGCATTACAGAGATTCCTTTTTGGGGAAGACGGACGGCATCAGGTGTTTGCCTATGCTTGTGGAGCCGTTGGA
>CAKRUL010000337.1 GCA_934403665.1 uncultured Clostridia bacterium
ATACAGTCTACGTCCGGATTCTGAAGAACGCCTTCTCTTATCATGGGCTCTGCGCCGCCGGTTCCTTCTTCCGCAGGCTGAAAAATGAATTTTACATTTCCCGAGAGGTTGTTACGGTTTTCGTAAAATATTTTTGCCAGCCCCAAACCGATGGCGATATGGGCGTCGTGCCCGCAGGCATGCATTTTCCCCGGATGCACCGAACGATAGGGAATGTCATTTTCCTCGGTGACGGGAAGTGCGTCAATGTCGACCCGCACGCCGATGGTTTTTCCCGGCTGATCGCCGGATACCACTGCAACAACTCCCGTTTTGGCATACGTTTTTATTTCTTTCATTCCGATTTTCTTTAAATATTCTTTGATTTTTTCGGATGTTTCAAATTCCTCGAAAGCAAGTTCCGGTATTTGGTGAAACACTCTCCGAAGGGAAATCATTTCCTTTTCCAAAGCTTGTGCGTTCATAAGAATCACCTCGTTTTTCAGTTTATCATGAAGCCTGAAAAAATGCAATTTCATTTCATAAGTTTTCTGAAATTTGCAATACTATTTACGAGGTGATTGCCAGATGAAAAAATACTTATTTACAGTGCTTGGCACAGCGCTGATTCTCCTGAGCGTTTTTCTTGCCGATTACAGCGTCAACAGGGATTTCGCGGTGGTCAAAACCATGCAGGTGAAAGGAGAAACCGTCCATCGCTATGTGACGGCTTCCGGCATGATATGCGAAGCCGACAAACGGGAGCTCTATGTGAACCTTCCATTCAAAATGGCAAAGGTGAATGTGAAAGTGGGCGATCGGGTAAAAACCGGGGAAAAGCTGGCGTATCTGGATAAGAAAGCCTTCTTAAATGAGCTGAATTTAGCGATTGTCAAAGGGGATACTCCGGTCTATTCCGCAGACGGAGCCGGCACGAATCAAGATCTTCTGCAACTGAAAAAGGAAGTGGAGGGAACGCCGGAGGCGGTTGCTTCTCCGATCGACGGTATTGTTACGGGAGTGAATTGTTATGAAAACGCAAGGGCAAGCACGGAAATTCCGGTGATTTGTGTTTCCAATATGGACAGCTTTTATATCAAAGCAAAAATTCCAGAAAACAAAGCGAAGGACGTTTATTTGAATCAGCCGGTCTTTGTAAAGGCAGCAGGAATGAACCGGGAATATGAGGGGATGGTGGAATCGATCTCTCCCACGGCGCAAAGCGGACAGTTTACAAAACAAGAGGCTCCCAGCATTGAAGTCAATGTGAAGCTTCGGCAGATCTCGGATGAAATCAAACCGGGACTCACGGCAGAATTAAAATTTCTGACAGATACCAAGCCGGACGCCATTGTAGTTCCGTTTGATTCGGTGTTGGAGGACGAAGGCGGCAACTATGTGTTCTTGAACCGCGATGGGTACGCGAAAAAGCAGTATGTTATACTGGGAGAAGAGTTTGAAACAAGAGTTGAAATTCAGCAAGGGGTTTCCAAGGAGGATAAAGTGATTCTGTATCCCAGAAAGAATGCGATTGAACATGGAAAGAAAATTGATGAGATAGCGGGGGAAAGCAATGCGGATTCATGATTATATTACCGCCTCGGCGAAAGGATGGACCGCGAAGAAAATGCGAACCGTTCTGACCTTTCTGAGTATTTTAATCGGCGTGTGTTCTATCACGCTGATCTCCGCCATCGGCAATTCCGGCAAAGCGACCATCAATCATGAAATGGATAAGCTTGGTCTCAACGGCATCAGTATCAAAACGCCAAAAAAAACGTTGGACGAAAAACAGCTTTTGAACCAAAAAGATGCCGCGGCGCTCAAAAAATATCTGGGGGAGGAATTTTGCGTTTCTGCCAGCTTAAATCATTACGGAACCATTGAAGGGCTGGAAGAGGAGATGATGGTTTGCGGCAGTGAAAAGGATATGATTTCCATTCTGAATCTGCAGCTTGTCTATGGACGGGGAATCACTCAGAAGGATGTGGAGAATGCGACACAGGTTGCGGTCATTGACGAAAAACTTGCGCGCCGGTTGTACGGTACGGAGGAAGCGCTGGGACAGACGCTGAAACTGAGCGATTCCCAACCGTTGACCGTTGTGGGCATTCTGAAAAATGAAGATGAAATCACCGATAAGCTGCAAATTCCGGTTCCGTCCTTTATTTATCTTCCGGTCACAACGGTTCAGAACCTATACCATACCAATGCAGTCGGCTCGATTTCCGTTTCTGCTCCCGAAGATAAAAATCTTGACAATTATGTCCCAAACATTATACAATTTCTCGAGAAAGAAAAAAATCTGACGCTCAAGGCGGAAAACCTCAATCAACAGAAAAAACAGATCAATCGTATTGCGGACATTGTGAC
>CAKRUL010000338.1 GCA_934403665.1 uncultured Clostridia bacterium
ATTCGGGGAGTGATGGAAAACCTTGGCGGCGTGTTTGATTTTCACGCGGAAGCGGAGGCGGATATGATTTTCCAGTGTGCAAGATGTTTGAAGGAATTCACAAAAACCGTAACCTTTTCTATGGACGAGCGGTTTTCCAAAGAGGAAAACGAGGAATATTTGAAAATCGAGCATAATAAAGCGGATATTACGGATGCTGTTTACATGTACCTGCTCCTGAACCTGCCGCAGAGAGTATTATGTTCTGAGCAGTGCAAGGGTTTGTGTTCAAGCTGTGGAGTTGACCGGAATCTTTCGCAATGTGATTGTCAAAAAGAGGAAGGCGACCCTCGTTTTGCAGTGTTAAAAAATCTATTGAAATAAAGGTTGAGGAGGTGTTGTAAATGGCAGTTCCAAAGAGAAAAACATCCAAGGCAAGAAGAGATAAAAGAAGAGCAAACTGGAAATTGCTGATTCCGGGTATGGTAAAATGCCCAGAGTGTCACGAATATAAACTACCTCACAGGGTTTGCAAAGCCTGCGGTAGTTACAAAGGAAAAGAAGTTATTAAAGTTGACGCAAAATAATGGAACGGTTTGCCGTTATCCGAAATGGAGAGGAGTTGTCCTCTCTATTTTTTTACCGTTTTTTCGTATCCTATCCAAAGCTGTCGGTGGTATCATGTTCTATCTCGTTTTTGACCTCCCTTGGAAAACCGTTGCTTGATTGCGATGATAACGGCAAACACAAGAACAACGGAAATTCCGTCGATGAAAAATTTTGAAATTCCGGTTGCGGGAAAATACTTTTCCGTTAAATTAAGAATCAAAACATGCCACAGATAAATGCAGTAGGTGTTCCGGTTGATCAGGTTCAGCAGCTTACCACTCATTACAGAGTATTTAGCGGTAATCGTAAGGCTGATCCGGTATAGCAACAGAATGGCAAACGGCATATAAAGCGTCGTTGTGAGCTGCTGTATGATTAGCGGAAATGTGTGAAATGACAATTGCAGGGAGGTCCAAAATTCAAGACTCAGAAAAATCAGATACAATATCATTATTTTCTTCTTGTTTTTCTCAAGAAAATCCGTGAATTTAGGATATTCCTTTCCGGCATAATACCCAATGCTATAACAAAACAAGTATCTGGAAAAAATTCTATTGTAAAAATCCCATCGGTATAATAGAAAAACGGTTAATAGATTGATGACAAGCGCAAGGATTAGAACTCTCTTTTTACTGTATTGGCTTGAGATAAGTTGGAAGAACGGTGTCAAAAGATAAAATTGCAGGATAACAATCACATAATAGAAGTGAACGGCGCCGTTTCCTGTCAAAAACTGTGACAGGATGCTCTTGATGCTTGGCAGTTCCTCTGCCGACACAACGCAGTATACCAAGACTGCCCAGAAATAGGGAAGAACAATTTTTTTGAATCGGGAGGAAAAATATTTTTTATAGTCTTTCTGCGCATAGAGGTTATAACTGTAAAAATTTTTAAACCCCGAGAGAAAAATAAATCCGTATACCGAGCAAAACAATCCTCTTTGCAGCAGAAAAACCATTTTATGCCGCAGTAATTCTTGCGGAAATAAATGTATCAGCACCACGCAGAAACAGTAAAAGAGGTTTAACAAATCAATTTCCGGCTTGTGTGTTTTGGTTGTTTCTAACGTTTCGGTTTTTTTCATCATTTTGATCCATTCTCAGAAAAGTATTTCACACAAATGACATTCAGTGAATGTCATTTGTGTGAAATTATAGCATACAATATCCTTTGTGACAAGCACTGAATGTCAAAAAGGAGAGAAAACAGGTATGTTTATTAACAAAACAGGCGAAGGATTGAATAATGTAAGCGGTAAAAATATTGCAAAATTCCGAAAAAAGATAGGGATTTCCCAGCGTGCATTGGCAGATAAACTGCAGCTTGAAGGGCTTGATATCGATAAAAATGCGATACAGCGGATTGAAGCGGGAAAACGGTTTGTCACAGACATTGAACTTGTTTTCTTCGCAAATGTTTTGCAAAAAACTTTTGAGGAGCTGTTGGAGATGCAGTTGTAAAAACAAAAATCTTTGCGAATAGGCTGGAAAAATGTTCGGTTGTATTGTAAAATAAAAGAGGCGCAGAATTCATAAACATGGCATGAAACTGATTTCCATGCCGCAAGGAGCAAATATGAGTGTAACAATTTTTCAGATTGATCCGGGAAGCATTGCCGAAGAACTCGGCATTGAAAAGGGAGATGTTCTTCTTTCTGTGAACGGGGAGCAGTTTACCGATGCTTTGGAATATAAATTTTTGACGGCGGAGGACTATGTGGAGCTTGAGATTCAGAAGGGGGATGAAATTGTCGTCTATGAG
>CAKRUL010000339.1 GCA_934403665.1 uncultured Clostridia bacterium
ATTAATAACAAGTTTATTATATTACAGAAGAAGAAAAATTACAACCGTTTTCGGATTTATTTTCACATTTATATTGAAAAAAGCAGATCAAAAAACCTCCGATTTTTGTCAGAATTATTTTCGTATTACAGTTTTGATTGAATCAATTCTGCAAGAACATCTGCCTGCTTCTGAATCACCGGCACGTCCGGTCCCTCCAGCATAATCCGGATCAAAGGCTCCGTGCCGGACGGTCTTAACAACACTCTTCCCTTCCCGGCAAGCAATTTCTCGATCCGGGCAATCACCTCTGCAATTTCGCCATCCGCCATGATGACCGCCTTTTTCTCGTTTGGAACTTTCACATTTTCCAAAACCTGCGGCATTGTCACCATGATTTTCGCCAGTTCTTTTAAGGTTTTCCGGCTGTGCTGCAACACGTTCAGCAAAACCAATGAGGACATAATGCCGTCTCCGGTCGTGTTATAATCCAGCAAAATGATATGCCCGGACTGTTCTCCGCCGATGCTGTAATTTCCTTTCTGCATGTCCTCCAAAACATAACGGTCGCCGACATTGGAAAGAACAATATTCATTCCGTTTTCCTCCGCCATAAGCTTCAGCCCTAAATTACTCATGATGGTACCGACAATGGTATTGTTGGAAAGTTTCCCCTGTTCTTTTAAGTATTTACCGATGATGGCGATGATCTTATCACCGTCCACCAGTTCTCCGTCCGCCGTCATGGTAAGCACACGGTCGCCGTCTCCGTCATAAGCGATACCGAGATCATAACTTCCGGAAAGAAGCTTTTCTTTCAGACTTTCCATATGAGTGGAACCGCAATCTTTATTGATATTCGTCCCATCCGGTTGATTGTGAATAACAGTCACCTTTGCGCCTAAATCCGAAAAAATACTGCCGGCATAGTTTGAAGTCGCACCGTTTGCACAGTCTAAAAGCAGTTTCAGCCCGCTTAAATCCTCCTGATTTTTACTCTTGATGAAATCGCAGTACTCCTGTGCTGCAGATGTCAGGTCATAAATTCTTCCCAAATCGCCGCCCGTAGGTGTGGGCAGGGATTCCATGCCGTGAAAAATGATCTCCTCGATCTCGTCCTCCAGTTCATCGTTCAGTTTAAAGCCGTTGGCATTAAAAAACTTTATTCCATTATACTCCATCGGATTATGGGAAGCGGATATCATCACCCCTGCGTCCGCCTTATGCTTTCTGACCAGATAAGCTACGGCAGGCGTCGGGATTACGCCGAGAACGTAAACATCTCCCCCGGCCGACAAGATCCCGGAAGCAAGTGCGTTTTGCAGCATATCACAAGAAATTCTCGTATCTATACCCACTAAGATTTTCGGCCTGTGCTGTGTTTCCTTTGCAAGAACATAGGAACCGGCTTTACCGACTTTGTATGCCAAATCAGCAGTCAACTCCGTATTGGCAACGCCTCTCACGCCATCTGTTCCAAATAATTTTCCCATATTGAATCCTCCTTAATATAAAGTTGAAAGATAAAAAAGGCTTTTCTGAAACCGAATATATTTCAGCAAGGCTGATAGGTTTCAATGATTTTTTCCGCAATGCGTATTCCGTCCACTGCGGCGCTGGTGATTCCCCCGGCATATCCTGCCCCTTCGCCAGCCGGATAAAGCCCCTGCAAGGTTACGCTTTCTAACGTCTCTTTCTTCCGCAAAATGCGCAGCGGAGCGCTGGTGCGGGTCTCCACGCCGGTCAGAACCGCGCTCTGGCTGGAAAAACCTTTGATTTTTTGATCAAAAGCATTCAGTCCGGCCTCCAGCATTTTTTTTACAGATGCCGGAAAAATTTCATGAAAATCCGAGAATGCGGTTCCAATCGGGTAGGTCGGAATCACATCCAAAAACTTCGTGCTTTTTTCGTGATTCAGAAAATCACGGGCTAACTGAACCGGCGCATCACAGTTGCTTCCTCCTGCCAAAAAAGCTCTTTTCTCCAACATTCTTTGAAAACGCACACCGGCTAATATATCATGTTCCAGGTCATTTGGCAATACGGAACTCACAATTGCGCTGTTACAATTTTCTCCATCTCGTAAATACTCACTCATTCCATTCGTCACAACAGTCCCCTCTTCTGACTGGGATGCGACAACCATTCCGCCGGGGCACATACAAAAACTGTAACAGCCCCGTTCCCCCTCCCGGTAGGATAATTGATAATCTGCCGCCTTTAATTGCGGATGATTCCAAAACGCTCCGTACTGCGCACGATTTAAGAATTCTTGTTTATGCTCGATCCGAACACCCACAGAAAAAGGCTTTTTCTCCATTGCTATTCCGCTTTTTGCAAGATATTCATAAACATCTCTTGCGCTG
>CAKRUL010000340.1 GCA_934403665.1 uncultured Clostridia bacterium
GTTCAGAAGGAAGTCGCAAAGCGAATGGTGGCAACCTGCCGGGAAAAAGATTACGGTGCTCTTTCCTGTATGATCGATTACTATACCGATGCCTCCATCCTCCGTGACGTCAAACCGCACTGTTTCACGCCCCAGCCCGGAGTGGATTCCTCTGTGGTTCTGATGAAACTGTTAAAAACACCGAAAGTCAGTCCCAAAAATGAGACCGTCTATTTTAAGACCGTCAAAGCCGTTTTCCTGCAGCGCCGCAAAACATTGTTAAACGGATTGTCAAACAGCGGATTTTTCTCACAGAGCAAGAAAGAGATTGCCTCTCTGTTAGAAACACTCGGTTATTCCCCCTCGGTAAGGGGTGAAACGCTTTCCATCCAGGACTTTTGCCGGATTTCGGATCAATTGTCCTTGCCGAAAAAAGCACTGGTATAACGATCTGTCCCAATCGAAACCAACGTTCTGTTTTCCTCACAGAAACAATCAAAAATCCGGGGAAGCGAAGCAAGCTATTGTCTGCACTCTGCATCTCCGGATTTCAACGAATCGGAAAAAGATAACATTCGCCCGGCAAGGGCTTCTCTTCCGTCAAAATATGTGTGATGAACTTCACACGTCTCTTAAATTTTGCCTTGGAAAAACGCAGCAAGCATTTCCTCCGCGCAATTATCTTCCAATCAAATCCTTGATCACTTCTCCGGCCAGAATCAGACCGGCTACCGACGGCACCCATGCAACGCTAGCAGGCGCAGGGCGCTTATTTTTCATCTCTCCCAAATCCAAAACCGGCGTGAGCGGCGGTTCATCCGAGCAAACCACCTTCAGCTTTGAAATTCCACGTTTTTTCAGTTCCCTTCGCATCACCTTGGCAAGCGGATCCATTGTCGTTTTATAGATATCAATCACCCGAAAACGGGTCGGATCCAGCTTATTTGCCGCTCCCATCGATGAGATGATCGGAATGTTTTTCTCCTTTGCTGTTTGTACCAGCAACAGCTTGGAGGAAATTGTATCAATCGCGTCCACAATATAGTCAAAATGCTGCAGAAAGATTTCCTGTTTGGTCTCTTCACCAAAAAAAACCGAATGGCACACGACCTCCGCTTCCGGATGAATGTCCGTAATCCTCTGCCGCATCAACTCCGTTTTCTGTTTTCCTATCGTGCTTTGCAAAGCAATCAGCTGACGATTGATATTGCTTTTGGTGACCACGTCGTTGTCAATCAAAGTCAGCTTACCGATACCGCTCCGTGCCAAAGCCTCTGCCGTATAACTGCCGACACCGCCAAGTCCGAATACCGCAACAGAAGCTTTTTTGCAACGTTCCACCGCCTCTTCTCCCAGAAGCATTTTCGTCCGATTCAAAAACTCCGCCATCTGCACCCCTCCGTTTTCCAGTCCCCAAATCAAAAAAAGAACTGTAAAAAGTTGTTTTTACAGCTCCTCTCATTTATTATGTATAGCCCCGCCGAACCGTTATAAGCCTTATACAAACCTGCCTGAGCAGGTGGGTGCCCTCCTGACTGCTTATCGGTCCCCTAAAGCCGGCGATGAAACCGGGGGGCATGCAAGCTGCAAGCCAGAGCACGGACTCCCTTTTAAAAACTGTTGGTTTATATAATGCGCTTACTCACGCGAACGGCAGGATTTTTCGCTTTCAACAAATATTATTATAGCATTCCGGAGGCGAAATTGCAACGCTTTTCCGCAGTATTTTAAAACTTTCCATCTTTTGCGAACTGCAACAATTTATAGACCATCAATGCCGCATCCGCTCTTTTGGTTGCTCCATGGGGTTCAAATTTATTATTGCCCACTCCGCTGATAATATTCGCCTTCTGAAATGCATCGATTGGCTCCACCGCATAATATTTTATCTGATACATATCATCAAAATGCGTCGGATATTTCTGATCCGGAAGATGCAAATTTGCTCTTCGTGCGGCACGATATGCAACGGTCACCATTTCTTCCCTTGTGATTGGCGTTTCCAGCGGATACGGCCATCCATAATATCCAAAAGACAAACCGTAAAACGCTCCGGCTGCAACGTAAGGCTCATACCATTCTCCGGAGGGATTTCGAATAAACTCTTTGGTATAAATATCGCTGGTTTCCAAAAAGGCGGAAACCACTAATTTTGTGAATTCTTCCCGTGTGATGCTGGAGCCCGGCGAAAAGCACCGTTCCTGCGTGCCGCTGATGAGCCCCCTCTGTGCCATGGCATCCACCGCTTCGACCGCATATCCGTAATCCTGCATATCATCAAAATACCGGGAGGATTCCTTTTCAGGCAAGGGAGTCGGAGTCGGATCCGGCGAAGAAGGTTCTTCGGTTCTGACA
>CAKRUL010000341.1 GCA_934403665.1 uncultured Clostridia bacterium
CTGCAACTCCTGCCATAATGGTTTTTCTGAAATCCATTTTTCACACCTTGGCAACTTCAAATAGTGAGTGTTTCTTTATCTGCATCGGCATCTCCGGCTTTTTTGTAAAACTTGAACTCACCGGTAGTATAATCCTTGGAATTGCAGGACATGATATCACGAAACTCTTTTCCTGAGTATCCTCCGACATGACCGTCTGCAAAATTCATTTGGATCTTTCCGGAATGACGCTGAACCATAGAACCGGTACCTTCGCCGGTTTTTGTAATTCCGTAATGCTGCACGTTCGTCAAATCTTTCAACGTGCAGATTTGACTGTCGGCAACCAGAAAAGTCTGCGAAGTATTGGAAATCCGTTTCGTATCTATACCTCGAATATTGTTGCTCGAAAGCATAATAAAGCTCGTTTGGAAATAGCCGTAGGCAGTGCTGGCTCCGTATACCAAATCCATTGCGCTAGCACCTCTGCTCGTACCGACAAGCGTGCCTGAATTGGAAATTCCGCCGGACGGACAGGCAAGTGTTTTGTTGTTATGTTTTACATACCCCTGTGCACAAAGAACATCTGCCCAACTTGCCGCTGCATACCTTTCATTAGTACCTTGGGCGACCATGTAGCCTGCGGTCCCTTGCAATCCGGACAGATAAGTGACAATAAATCCATTGTTGTCGTTGCTGTAAAAAGTCATCATTGACGCAACACTTTTCAAATTGCTGGTACAGTTTATGCCCCGTGCTCTCTCCCGTGCTGCATTCAATGCAGGGAGCAACATTCCGGCGAGGATGGCGATAATGGCCATCACTACGAGCAGTTCTATTAAAGTGAAATGCTTGACAGTACGGAGGTTAGATATCCGCCCAAAAAAATCCTGTTTCAGCTTCATGTTTCTCCTTTTTCTTATTTATTCCATTGGGTTTAATACCTCGCCTCTTGGGGCGACTTTTTGTTCTTTGCTTTTTCCATTTTTGCGTCCGGCTCGTTTACGAGCCGTGTAAGAGCGGGCGTAATACCCCGATGCTTTGCGTCGGGGATAGCCTGCTCTGAAGCAAAAATTTTATTGAAATACTTTGGCAAAAACTGCAATTTTTCCTGTATATTTATGCAATACTGCCCGAAAGACACTACGTCCGCTCCCAGATTGACAAACTGGTACCCCAAGTCATGCAGCTCATTCACATTCTGTATACTGCCCACGGTTCCGGCAAATTTGCCGTGTTTCAGAGCGCATTCAGCCACTTTTTTTCTGGCGGCAACCACCTCGGAACAATTCAAATCTCCGGGTTTGCCCACGCTCTGACTGAAATCTCCGGGACCGAAAAAGATAATATCAATTCCCGGCACGGAGCATATCTCCTCAATCTCGTCCATGGCTTCAATGTCCTCGATCTGAACAAGGACAAAACGGTTTTCATTGACAAACTTTATATACTCCGGAAAGGGCAGCAAACAGAATTGACCGTCCGCATTGCCTCCGTCAACGGCACGGCGTCCCACCGGATAAAATTTGGTTTGCCAGGCGATGTTTCTGGCGTCTTCGGCACTCATTACATGGGGAACCATAATACCGGCGGCGTCCAGCTCAAGAGGTTTTACAAGTTCGCTGTAACTGCCTCTCGGCACACGTACCATAAGGTCGATACCGGTACTTTTGGCCGCCAGAATCTGCCGCTCCATCAAATTGGAATCAGTCGCTATATGTTCCTGACAGACCCAGGCACAATCAAACCCGGTCAGCCCGGCAACTTCAATGACCCGTGAGCTTTCAAAATTGAATTTCATCGAATAAACGTATTCTCCGGCACGCAATTTTTCAAGCACCCTGCTTTTTACCAGTCCTTTCAAGATAATCCTCCTAAATTTGCGTAATCATGTATGATTTTGCAAAACATTCGCAAAAAAAACACATTATTCTGCATCATACAGATATATTATATATAATTTATATAAAATATCAAGTCTTTTCAAATATTTTTTTTGAATTTTTTTTTAATAATGCTATTGTAAGACAGGGCAAAGATAGGATATGAAAAAATGACTTTGGAACAGAAACTTCAAAAGATACTCAATGACAGTGTAGCTTCCGGGGAAGAGTGCGGCTGTCAGCTTGCCGTTTACCGCCACGGAGAACAGCTTTTCAGCCTGTGCGCCGGAAATATCGGTACCGACAATGGCCGCAAGGTGGACAAAAATACTCTTTTCCCGGTATTTTCTGTGAGTAAAGGCATTGTGACAACCATGCTTCATATTCTGGCGGAAAAGGGCAAGCTTTCATACGATGACAAAGTGACAAAATTCTGGCCGGAATACGGCTGCTGCGGTAAAGAGATTACCAC
>CAKRUL010000342.1 GCA_934403665.1 uncultured Clostridia bacterium
GCTCTTGCATCTGCGCTGCAAGATATTTGTCAATTCTGCATTGTTCATCTTGTTTCGTTATCTTTTCCAGAGTGATTGTTTCCATGTTCTGTTTCTCCGTTCTTTCTGTCAAAAAATAGTATATCGATGCAGAGTAAAATGCACCCGCAGACCACACAAATATCCGCTATATTAAACACCGGAAAATGAATCAGCCTAAAATCGATAAAGTCAATCACATAAGAAAGACGGATTCGGTCAATCAAATTGCCGATTCCGCCCCCCAGAATGAGAGCGAGCGACACAAGCAGCATTCTGTCCTTCGGTTTTTTCCAAATGATATAGCCAAAAATAACAAGCATTGCCACAATCGTAATAGCAATAAAAACCCAACGATGATTTTGCAATATTCCAAAGGCAGCTCCCCTGTTTTCCAGATATGTAAAATACAAAACGTGTTTAATCACCGAAACTTCCTCCAGCCGAAACACATGATATGCAAGCATTTTGGTAAGAAAGTCGCTGATGACACAAACTGTAAAAATGATAAATACAAGCAGCATATTACTCCTCCGTCTTCATGCGAAAAAAATTTTTCTATATCTCGGGCGCTCTCAAAAATTTTTGCACATAAGAGCCTCTGTATTGCCGTTGTCTATGGCAACGCAAAGTAAAAATATATTACTGAAAGATCTGCATTGCAAGCCCCTCTGCAACTATTATAGCACAAAACAAATCCGGAAAAAAGAGTATTTTCTGCAAGCATCTGATTTTTTAGTGTCATATTCCTTGCTTGGACAGCATACCTATTCTATAAGAAAAAAAGGAGCTTCCGTCAAATTTTATAAATCTGTGTGAGACGGGCGCAATCAAAAAAGCCGGAGCACAGCGGCAGAATGGAGTAAAAAATGAGTGCAACCATTTCTTCAGAAAGTATGAAAACATCCAAAACAGTTGCGATGGATACCAATCAAGTTGTTTGCGAATGGGACATCATCGTGCCGGATTCCAAGCCGGACATTGGATCGGTGTTGAAAACCGATACATATGCGAACATTACCAGCCGCGAAGTCATGCAGGATCGTGCCGTAGTAAACGGTGTTCTGAAGCTCAATATTCTTTACATTTCAGCAGAAGAGGAAAATCCGTGTGTCAAAGCCATCGAAACGTCGCAGAATTTCTCACACGTCATGGAATTGAAAGGACTGCGGCAAAACATGGATCTCGCTTTGGATGCTTCTGTTCTTTCCTCCAGCACAAATGTTATCAACAGCCGAAAAATAAATTATTCCTCCACCATCTCTTTGGACGCTTGTGTGCAGGATCAGAGCGAAATGGAATTTGTCTGTGAATTGGAGGATGAAAACATTCAAACTCTATCGAAAGAGTTAAAAAGTTACAAGACTGTATGCGAAGGGCAAAATGAAATCGTGCTTCGCGAAGATCTGGAAGTTCCCATGGGAAAAGCCTCCATTGCAGATATCTTAAAAGTAGATGTAATGCTCATGAACAAAGAGGTAAAACCCATCAATAACAAAATTATAGTGAAAGGGGAACTCAATATCACGACTCTTTATAACGGAGATCTGGAAGACACCGGTCTGCAGTATATGGAACATGAAGTTCCTTTTACCGAAATTCTCGATGTGGAAGGAATGCAGGAGAACTGTGAATGTGACACTGACTTCAGTGTAACAGATCTTCAATACTTTGCACAGGAGGATGAAGACGGCCAGAAACGCCAGCTTTGTTTGGAAGCCAAACTGAAGGTAAACACAAAATCCTATGAGAATGTGACCTTTCATGCAATTGTGGATGCCTATTCGACCAAATATGAAATGGATATGGAAAAAACAGATTATAGCATCGATGAAATTGTGGGGGATATTAACACCCAGCTTTTGAATAAAGCCGATGTTCATTTTGACGATATTCCAAGCATCAGCAAAATCTACAGCTTCGATGCCAAACCTAAGATTGACAGCATCAGTGTCACAAACGGCAACATCAAAATCGAGGGAACCATCCAAACAGACATTCTGTATACCTCCCTCAATGCGGAAAAACCGATTTACAGTGTATCCAAAGAAGTCCCGTTTGTGAATCATCTTCCTTGTGATGATGCCAAAGCCGGAACAGAATGCGAAGCAAAAATCGATTTAATGCATTCCGGTTACAATATCACCGGCGATTACGATATCGAAGTGCGCACCACCTTAGGATTCCGGGCAAGACTGAAAAACACCTCTAAAAATAATTTAATTAAGAGTGTCACGATTGACGAGGAAAAAACATTGGTGAAAAAACGCCCCAGCATCGTAATTTATTTCTGCAATGAGAATGAAAATTTATGG
>CAKRUL010000343.1 GCA_934403665.1 uncultured Clostridia bacterium
GAGGGCATGCTCTTCGCAGACGGTCAAAAAAGCCTCGGCCTGCGGTTCGGTTTTCTGAATCCGTTCCAAAGATTTTTGTGTCAGCTCCACCGACGAAATTTCTTTCTTTCTCAGTTTTTCCGAAATTTCACGGATAGAATATTGCAACAAGTCAGTCATGCATCTTTCCTCCTATTCTACAACCTTCGGCACAACAAAGTATTCGCTGTCCTTTTCCGGCGCGTTCTTCAAAATTTCGCTGCGCGGAAAAGATTCTTTCACCTCATCCTTGCGAAACACATTGTAAACCGGAACGGAATGGGCAGTCGGGTTCACCCCTTGGGTATCCAGCTCTCCCAGCTTGTCCGCAAAGCCGATAATCTGCTCCATGTCCTTTGTAAATTTTTCCGTGCTTTCTTCATCGAAGGACAGTCTTGCCAAATCAGCAACATACTGCACCGTTTCTTTTGTAATCATCAAGAGTTCCTCCTTTTGGTATCCGTATTTTATGGAATATTTCATCCGTTCAATGCCAGTTCTCTGTTCGGGAACGTTATTGAATCATCCGCTCGAATTCCGCTTCATCCAGAATAGGAATTCCAAGCTCCTGCGCCTTTTTCAATTTGCTTCCCGCTTCCTCCCCTGCTAAGACATACGTTGTCTTTTTGGAGACCGAAGAAGCTGCCTTTCCGCCGAAATGTTCAATGATTTTCTGTGCGTCCTGACGCGTATAGGTCGGTAATGTTCCGGTCAGAACAAAGGTCATGCCCTGGAAACGGGTATCCGTCAAGGTAAATCCGCTTTCCATGTTGACCCCTGCCTTCTCCAGTTTTGCCATCAGCTGCTGTGTCTCGGGCTGTGCGAAAAATTCTGTCAGACTCTCCGCCATCTTTTCCCCAATGTCCGCCACAGCGGTCAATTCCTCTTTGTCCGCCTGCATCAGCCGCTGCATCGATCCGAAGTGCCTTGCAAGAATTTTTCCGGCCTTCTGACCGATATGCCGAATGCCAAGGCCGAAAATCAATCGGCTTAAATCATTCTGCTTGGAATGTTCAATGGCATCCATCAAATTGGAAACCGATTTTTCCCCCATCCGCTCCAGTAAAATCAACTCCATGGGATTGAGGGTGTAAAGATCCGCATAGGAATGAATCTGCCCATTTTCAATCAGCGCATGAATCAGCGCCGGTCCGAGCCCTTCAATATCCATCGCATCCCTTGATGCAAAATGAATGATGTTCCGAATCAACTGTGCCGGACACGCCGCATTGACACAGCGCACATAGGCCTCATCCTTTTCCCGGATCGTTTCAGAGCCGCAGGCAGGACAGGTATCGGGCAAGTGATAGGGCTGTGCATCCGGCGCCCGGTCTTTCTTCACCACCGAAACAATTTCCGGGATGATATCTCCTGCCTTTCGCACAATCACCGTATCTCCGATCCGAATATCCTTCTGCGTGATATTATCAATGTTATGAAGGGTTGCCTTCTGCACGGTGGTGCCCGCCAGTCGGACCGGCTCCAACAGTGCCGTCGGCGTAAGCACCCCTGTTCTTCCCACCTGAACATCGATGCCGAGCAGTTTCGTCTCTTTTTCTTCTGCCGGAAATTTATACGCCGTTGCCCAGCGTGGGTTTTTGGCGGTGCTGCCAAGCTGCCGCCGTTGGGAAAAATCATTGATCTTGATGACAACGCCGTCTATTTCAAAGGGGAGTTCCCCTCTCATTTCCCCGATTTCCAAAATCCTGTCATACACCTTGGAAATGTCCCGAATGACACGGTATTCCGGGATGACATGAAACCCAAGCTGTTTTAAGTATTCCAGCGACTCAAAATGCGTGTTCAGATCTTTCCCCTGAATTTGCTGGACATTAAAAACCCAGATATCCAAATTACGGCTTTTTGTAATATCCGCGTCCAGCTGACGGAGAGAACCTGCCGCCGCATTCCGCGGATTGGCAAAAAGCTTTTGCTCGTATATTTCCTGCTGTTCGTTCAGCTTGATAAAATTCTCCACCGACATGTACACTTCACCGCGCACCTCAAGACGGTCAATCGGCTCGTTGAGCCGCAGCGGAACCGAACCGATGGTTCTGAGATTTTCGGTCACATTCTCGCCGATTTGTCCGTCGCCTCTGGTAGAACCCCGGATAAAAATGCCGTTTTCATATTCCAAAGAAACGGAAAGACCGTCTATCTTCAGCTCCACCACATATTCATAATCGGTTCCCAATACCGCCTGCACACGGCGGTCAAACTCGCAAAGTTCTTCTTTGGAAAACACATCTGCCAAGCTTTCCATCGGCACTTGGTGCTCCACCGGCGAAAATTTGGCG
>CAKRUL010000344.1 GCA_934403665.1 uncultured Clostridia bacterium
GGAATCTGAACTTTTTGTCCCGGAGCAACAGTACACAGCGGAACAGATACAATTGCTGTTTTCACATATGGATTTTTTTCGATTCCATCGATAAAATCTTCTTCCGACACATTTGTCGCATAAATAACCGGTTTTGCAGTCAGCAGGGAAATGTCACGAATCATTTCTTTTTCCTCATCGGAAAGATCCATAGAACGAACACAGATTTCATTTTCCAAAGATGCCTTTATCTTTTCTAAGACATCAATCTCTTTTTGCAGAGATTTATCGCCCTTTAATGCTTTTACGGACCGAGCCAGTTTTCTTTCCAAAACATCCATATCAGCCAAAATCAATTCTAAGTTAATGGTCTCTATGTCTCTTTTTGGATCAACACTGCCTTCGACGTGAACAATATTTTTGTCATCAAAACATCTTACGACATGGACAATTGCATCCACTTCCCGAATATGGGACAGAAATTTATTGCCAAGTCCTTCGCCTTTGGATGCTCCTTTCACAAGACCCGCGATATCCACAAATTCAATCACAGCAGGGACGATTTTTGCTGAGTGATTCATTTCCGCTAAAACCGGGAGTCTGGCATCCGGCACGCTCACAATCCCCACATTGGGTTCAATGGTACAAAAGGGATAGTTTGCGGATTCTGCTCCGGCTTTTGTAATCGCGTTAAAAAGGGTGCTTTTTCCAACATTCGGTAAACCGACGATACCTAATTTCATTGTTATTTCTTACTCCTTAAATCATTAATACCAAAATTTATTATACTCGAATTTGAATTAAAATTCAATCATTATCGGAAAATAACGAAATGTTTTTTTGCGCTTTACAATACACAATATATATGATAAGATAGTAAGAAATTGAGCATATCTTGTATGCTGCGTGAAAATCACACAGTTGATACGTATTTTAAAGATAGAAAAACAGCTGATTGGGAGGGGTTATCCATGGCGTTGCCAACGGAAGAAAACTGGTTTAAAACGGAGCTTCAGAAGGACATCTGGCTTAAAAAATATAAAACCGAAACAGAAAACTTTGATGAGTTTTTCGAACGGGTCAGCGGAGGAAACAAAGAAATTAAGGAATGTATGCTGCAAAAGAAATTTCTTCCGGGCGGAAGAATTATTGCAAGCAGAGGTTTGCATAAGGACGGCAGAAAAATTACATATTCCAATTGTTATGTGATCAGTCCTCCTGAGGATAATATCGAAAGCATTTTTGAATGTGCAACAAAATTGGCAAGAACTTATTCGTACGGCGGAGGCTGTGGAATTGACATTTCCGGCTTGGCGCCTGCCGGTGCAGTGATTCACAATGCCGCAAAGCAGACGACCGGCAGTGTTTCTTTTATGAATCTTTACTCTTTGGTTACTGAGTTAATCGGTCAGTCGGGAAGAAGAGGAGCTCTGATGATTTCATTGGATTGTGATCATCCGGATTTACTGAACTTTATCGATATTAAAAACGATTTAACCAAAGTTACCAAGGCAAATATTTCCGTCAAAATTTCGGATGATTTTATGGCGGCGGTAAAAACAGATGATGACTGGACGCTGTCTTACACCAGAAAAGAAACCGGCGAAGTGATTGAAAAGACGGTGAAAGCAAGAGAAATCTTTGCAAAGCTGGCTTTTAATAACTGGGATATGGCAGAACCGGGAGCGCTTTTTTGGGACAGAATCAAGAACTGGAACCTGCTCAGTGAGGACAAGCGCTTTTCCTTTGCCGGTGTCAATCCATGTGCGGAAGAACCCTTACCGGCCGGCGGTAGCTGTCTGCTCGGAAGCATCAATCTTTCTGAATTTGTGCTAAATCCGCATGAAGTCAATGCAGAATTTGATTTTGATGAATTTAAAAAAGTGGTGGAGTGTTCGGTTCGCTATTTAAATGAAGTTTTGGAGGAAGGCTTGCCGTTGCATCCGTTGCTGGAACAGCGCGAAAGTGTGAACAATTGGCGTCAGATTGGCTTGGGCATCATGGGATTGGGGGATGCTTTAATCAAGCTTGGTGTGCGTTACGGAAGCGAAGAAGCTCTGAAACTTTGTGATAAAATCGGCTTCATTATGGCGGATACCGCCATATATACTTCATCGTTGCTTGCAAAAGAATTCGGCGCATATCCAATGTATGATGAAAATGCAATCATGAATTCCCCTTATTTTACAGAAAACACCACAAAGCGTACACGAGAAAGTGTGAAGGAACACGGAATGCGCAATTCCCAATTGCTGACGATTGCGCCGACCGGTTCGATCTCTACCATGCTTGGAATCAGCGGCGGAATTGAACCCATTTATAA
>CAKRUL010000345.1 GCA_934403665.1 uncultured Clostridia bacterium
CTTTAAACGCTTCAAGATATCTGAATCTTGAGTATTCATCAATCGCAGTATATTGATAAAATTTTTCACCCGTTGCGTCACCGACAATGCATGAAGAAGGAACAACTTTAACATCAATTTGAACTCGTTGACCGGGATAGAGCATTTTTTCATATGGTTTTGGTATATACTTTGGATTAGGCAGTTTCCTGCCCATTTGCCCTTGCTTACGTAAAATTCTCCAAAGAGCTGTTATTGAGCGTGAATAACCTCTTTGCATCAGCTTCACCCAAAACACAACTAAGCCTGCGTGAGGATTGCGTTTGCGCATATCGACGATTAACTTTAATTCTTCCGGGGTGTGCTCGTTTGGGTGATGATGAGATCTATGAGATTTGTCAGCCAAAGAGTGCAAAGTACCGTCATATCTTTTTCGCCATCGGTAAACATATTGACGGTTTACTTTGTAACGTATCGCTGCTTTCGTTACACCATTTTTGAAAGAATATTCAACGATGGCTTGTCTAAACTTCATTGTTTGTGTTATAGTATTCATAGCAAGTGGCTCCTTTGTTTTGGTTGTTTGTGGTGAATTAACTATAACACAAAGAAGTTTCACTTGCTATTATTTTTTGCCGATATATTTTTTCAATCTTGTTTGGAATGAAAATATGTCCTATGTAACACATCTATTGTAAACCTACAAAATCCGTTGCCATGATCGTTGTTTTGCCTTGCAAAAGCATCTGTCTTGTTATACAATAGAACGGACGGAAACCGAGTTTTGTTTCTGTGAAAGGATCCTTTCTGAAGGAGGTTTTTTTGATTGACATCCAATTTTTCTTTTTTGCTGGATAATCCTCATTATGACTTGTTTTCCCGGCCGTGCATAGAAGCGGAGGCTGCCCTTCGGGCATCCGGCGCCCAGTGCGCAATTGCCTCCCGCAGAGCGCTGGAACTGGCTGTGAAATGGAATTATTCGGCAGAGAAACATTTGAAGTATCCTGCCCGAGAAGGGCTGACGAATCTGATAGACAATCCCTTCTTTCGACAGATGGTTGGGAAAGCGCTTCATGAGAAGCTTACTTATATCGTAAAGTTGGGGAATGTAGCGGCACACACCTCTCAGCATATTGAACGCCGGGAGGCGGTGGAGAGTCTGAAAGGACTTTTTGACTATGTGTTGTATTTGGACTTTTGCTATGGCAAGCATTACAGCAACCGGACATTTGACGAGCAGATTTTACCGGATTTATTTGATGAGCTGGCGCCGAAGGAAGAAATTGACGATGAAGTCAGTGAAAATCAAATGGAGGAGTACTTAAAAACCATAAAAAAATTGCAGCAGGAGCTGGCAAAAGCCAAATCCCTTAACACAAAGATAAGGGAATACACGCTGAGCCCTGTGGATTATTACAAAAAAACAGTTTTGAATCTTGAAATAGAGTTAAAGGATTTGGGCTACGATTTTGAGGAGGAAATCCGGCGGATCAAAGGACTGGGATACCGGATTGTTCATGCAGGCCGAACCATCGCTTTGATTGAATTTGAGGGCACCATTGATGCGATCGAAAAAGGCAGGCGAAACGCCGATAAATATGCACGTGAGGTGAAATGTCAAGAGGCAGAATACCCTGTTATTTTCCTGTTTGACGGGTACAAAACATATCTGAAACCCAACGAGGGAAAACCGTATGAAGAGGTTTTCAGTGTCTTCAATCGCCGTGAGATTTTGAATATCATGGAAAACAGAGGACGCAGGTATCAGGAAAATAAAATATTTCCGGGCTTGCTTGCTTTTCAGCAGAAGGCTGTCAAAGCGGTTTACAGAGCGTTTAACCGCGGGCAGGACAGAGCCTTGCTGTGTATGGCATACGGATCCGGAAAAACCACGATTGCCAGAATGCTGATACAGGATCTGGCAAAGGGGAATAAGGTGCTGTTCATTGCCGAAAACGAAAATCTTGCGTATGAGCTTTATCAGGAACTGAAGGAGAAAATGCATGTCGGACTTTTAACGAAGCAGCAGCTTCAGCAGTCGGACATTCTGATTACCTATTATGAGGAAATTTCGGATGCTATCGATGATTTTCGGACAAAGATGAGCAAACGGCTTATCACTCCCCATTATTTTGATACCATTGTTTTGGACGATATTTCAAAGGATATTCTGCGCAATTATAAAAACTTGCTACACTATTTTTATGGGCGTTTTATCGGCTTTACCACAATGTCCAAGGAAGATTTGGGAAAAGAGACTTTTTCTTTTTTTCGTTTGGAACAGCCTACGTTTGAATATGACTATTTTTCTGCAGTATAC
>CAKRUL010000346.1 GCA_934403665.1 uncultured Clostridia bacterium
GGTAAGTTTGGTCATGCAGGCTCCGCAGCCAAGCTTCTGACCGATATCGTCAATCAGTGTCCGGATATAAGTACCCTTGGAACACTTTACATCTATTTTCGCCCAGTCTCTGTGCAGATCCAAAATTTGAATCTGATGAATATGCACGGGAATGGGATCCCGTTCAATTTCAATTCCTTTTCTTGCAAGGTGATACAGCTTCTTGCCGTTCACCTTCTTTGCCGAATACATCGGCGGCAGCTGTGTGCCCTCTCCCTCGAAGCTTTTGATCGTCTCTGTGAAGAGGTCCGCTGAAACATCGGCCTCTTTTTCTTCCAGCACCTCACCGGTGATGTCATATGTATCGGTGCGTATGCCGAGACGGAATTCCGCCTCATAGCGTTTGTCGCCAAGGGAAATATAATCGGCAATCTTGGTTGCTTTTCCGATGCAGATGGGCAACACGCCGGTCGCCATCGGATCCAGTGTGCCGGTATGTCCCACCCGTTTGATTTTTGTTGCGCGGCGGACAATATTCACACAGTCGTGCGAAGTCATGTCCTGCGCCTTATTTACAATTAAAATTCCTGCTTCGTTCATTCTCTTGCCCCCATGTGAAAGCGGAACGCCGTATGATTTTCACAGCCGGGTTTTCAAATCTTCAAACCGCCCCGTCTGCCTTGTCCAGCTCCGCCTTGAGCTCTTTCAGAATACGCTCTTTCAGTTCCTGTATCGAGCCGCAGTATGTAAAGCCGCTTGCACGCATATGCCCGCCGCCGCCGAATACCGCCGCCACCTTCGAGACATCCACAACCCGATCCGAGCGCAGAGACACTTTGATTTTTCCAACCTCCAGTTCTGTCAGCAATACGCCTGCCTCAACCCCTTTGATGTTTCTGGAAAGAGACGCCAGACCATCCAAGTCATCAGAGGTCACCTGCATTTTTTTCACGGTATCATAATCAAGATAGGTAACGGAAATTTTTCCGTCCGGTGTCATTTCCAAATGCTCGATACACAGTGCAGTCAACTGATATTTCTTTAACGTTTTTTCCAACAGCAAATGCTTGTTCAAGGAATAAAAATCTGCACCGGCCTCTATCAGCGCCGCTGTGATTCGATGGGTGTCCGCCGTCGTGTTGGAGAACATAAACCCTCCGGTATCCGTCGCCGCCGCCGTATAAAGAGCGTCAGCAATCCCCGGCGTAATCACGGTTTGCATCGCGCAGAGAAGCTCATAGATGATCTCTCCGGTTGATGCGCTTTTTTCATCTACAACATTGATCTGCGCAAACGGCTGTTTCTCCCGATGGTGATCGATGTTAATCGTATTTCCTTCAAAAACATCTGCAAACATTCCCAAACGGCTTTTTTCGCCGCAATCCACGGAAATTTTGAGATCATACAAAGCTGCCTTTTCGACCTCCGTCAAATAATCGGAAGGAAAAAACTGATATAGACCGGAAAGTGGCTTTTCCAAAAAACAATCTGCCTGTTTTCCGCTTTCCCGAAGGGCTTGGCACAAAGCAAACGCCGACCCGAGGGCATCGCCGTCCGGCATGATATGCGTAAAAATAGCAATGCGATTGGCTTTTTGAATCCTGTCCATCACCTTTGTAAAATCATACTTTCCCATTTCAGTCCTGCCCCTTCGTCTTATTGATCAGATCGATGATATGTGCACCGTATTCAATCGAATCATCCAGCACGAATGTAAACTGCGGAATCCCCCGCAGTTTCAAACGGGAGCCAATCTCCCTTTTGATAAAGCCCTGAGCAGACTGAAGACCGGAAATGGTATTTTTCTTTTTTTCCTCATCCCCGAAAACACTGATGTAGGCTTTGGCAAACTTCAAATCCTTCGTGACCTCAACCCGAACCACCGAAACCATATCCGGGATCCGGGGATCCTTGATTTCCCGCAGGATACTGCTTAACTCTCTTTTCATTTCTTCATTAATTTTCTGACTTCTGTAAGAGGACATTGCTTTCACCCCGATTTTATGGCGTCCTAATCTTTCACTTCTTCATCAATATAGCATTCCACCATGTCGCCCAGTTTGACATCGTTAAACCGTTCAAAGCCCATGCCGCATTCATAGCCGGAGGCGACCTCTTTGGCGTCATCCTTAAACCGCTTTAAAGAATCCAGCTTTCCTTCAAACACAACGATCCCGTCGCGAACAATACGAACATTGGAGTTCCTTTGAATTTTTCCATCTGTAACATAGGAACCTGCAATGGTGCCCACTCCGGAAATCTTGAAGGTGTTGCGGACTTCCGCATGCCCGATGAT
>CAKRUL010000347.1 GCA_934403665.1 uncultured Clostridia bacterium
CTGTATGAGAATCCGTTTGGCGCTGACACAAAACTGATGATGGCGGATATCAAGCCGGAATGGAAGAACGGCATGCAGAATTTCCTTGCAAATTACAAACAGGCTTATAAAAATCCGTTTGTCGCGGGCGAGAGTTGGTTTATGCCGGAAATGGCATACGGCGATATTAGGATGGTGCTCAATGCCTTCCGCCGTTATCAGTCCATCCGCGAACGGTTCGCCGAAAGCGTTGCAGATAAGTATGCAAGAGGGTATATGGCGCTGAACGGCAACACCTTTGCAACAGAACATTTGCTGACGTTTGCCGAAAATACGGATGTGCAGTATTCTCTGATGGATTTGCTTGGCAGAAGAATCGGCCTGCCTTTGCTGATCGACTGGATTGATCTTTCCAAACCGCATGTTCCGCAAAGCGGAATATCCTTCACGGTAGAGGGCAATCCGCTTACTGCGAAATATACCAATGCGGACAGCGGAACATTGGAGGTTCTGCTCCCCTCCGAGGGAATTTATAACGAATACCGTATCACAAACCTTCCGGAAGGCGCTGTCGGCATTGAGGAGAGTCAGGATGCTGAAGGAAACACAGTGTACAGAGGCTTCACGCTTTCGGTTACCGAAAACAGAACGGTTGCTTTTGATGTGTTCAATCCGAGCGGCACCGTCCAGACAGCCTATCCGCAGATTTATATTGTGAATCAGTTTGACCACAGCAATCCGACTTGCGAGGTGATTTATTCTCCGAGAAAACCGAGCGACGGTTCCTGCGTGAATACGGATGTCACAGTAAGCCTGAATGACCTGCAGGATAATTGCACGCCGACCGATCAGATCACTGTGAATGCAACCTCCTATACCTTTAACCAGAACGGACACTTTGATTTTGAACTGACGGACGAAGCAGGAAACAAAACCGTCATTCCCGTGGAGATTGACTATATCGACAAGAACCCGACGGAGCTCACAATCGAGTTCACAAGCGGCGGACAGCCGTTGGATACAGCCGCTTATTTCACAGAGAACTATGATTCAAGCGATTACAAGAACACAACCTATTCCTATGTCTATCGGGGCAGTTACCTGAAAAACGACGTAGAGGCGGCGATCCGCTACAAGGGAACGCAGGTGGGACTGGTTCGCATCAGTGACGACAGTGCATATACCTATGAATACATTGCCAAATCCGGCAGCAGGGCAAATGTTACGATAAGCGGTGTCATGATTGACAAAGAACCGCCGGAAGCAACCGTTACCTACACGCCGATTGCGGCGACAGCAGGCGGCAAGGATGCGGTTCGCGCGACAGTGACCCTTTCCGATAATATCACGGCGAATCCGACGCTTGTGTCGGCTTCCGGCAGAGACAACAGCGGAACGGTATATACAACGGCAGACATCTTATATGACTCTGCGTCAAGCAGAAGCCTGATTTTCCGCAATAACGGCTTTGCCAATCTGGTGTTCCGCGATGATGCGGGAAATACCACCGAGGTTCAGCTGACGGTATCGAACCTTGACCGTACCGTGCCGAGAGCGTTTATCAGCTACAGCACAGAGGCGCCGACCAATGCGGATGTCATCGCAAATATCAGCTTAAGCAAGCTTGCGGATTATCAGATTTACGGAGAAAACAACACCCTGTTAAAGGATTACAGCGGGACCTTCTCCACTTATGTTACCTATACGTTTGAGAGCAACGGAAGCCGTCTCTTCCGATTCCGCGACGTGAGCGGCAACGAGACGGAAACGCTTCTGGCATCGGTGGATAACATCGATAAAGACAAACCGGAGCTGAGAGCCAATGTTCTGCCGAACACTATGGTGACGGAAGACGGACAGCTTCAGAGCTTTATGGGAGCGGCAACCATTGAATTGATTGTGGAATCTGTAGGTGACACACTGGCAGGCAAGGCAAGTGATACCATCCTGATTCAAAATGCGTCGCAGTCACGCTATCATTCGGTGATGAGCAATGGCAGATATGCCTTCCGGTATATGGACAAAGCAGGAAACTTTGATACGCTGTATGTGGATGTGGACTGCATTGATACCACAGCGCCGACGGCAACCGATTCGGGTAATCCGACCGCATGGACCAACAAGGCGCCGACCATTACCGTAACGCCGAACACGAAAGCTTCCGGCGCAAAGACTTATATTGTTCAGAACGGTGTCAGAAATGATAAGATAACGTTTTCTCCCGAAGAAAACGGAACCTATTCCTTTATGGTGACCGATGAGATCGGAAACAGTGCGGCACACAAAGTGGAGG
>CAKRUL010000348.1 GCA_934403665.1 uncultured Clostridia bacterium
GCTGTGATCTGTTGCTGTAATCACAACAGCAACCTTGATCCGGTGATGGTCGGATGCATTCGGCAAAGAGATTTTTCTTTTATGGCGAAAGAGGAATTATTTGAAATTCCGCTCTTCGGAGGTGTGATTCGTAAATTGCATGCGTTTCCCGGACAGCGCAACAGCGGTGATTTGGGTGCGATCAAAAAAGCAATGGCGATCTTAAAAGAGGGGCATGCGCTGGTGTTGTTTCCGGAGGGAAAACGCAGTAAGGACGGCAAACTGCAAGAAGGGAAAGACGGCGTTTCTCTTCTTGCCAAAAAAACCGGAGCTGTGGTGGTTCCTTGCGCGACAAGCGGAAAGCCTAAACTTTTTCGGAAAACAAAGATTATTTACGGAAAACCAATCGACATGACACAATTTGCAGACACGAAGGAACTGAAGCCCTTGACAAACTGTGTGATGTCAGAGATTGGCAAACTGATGGAGGAACTATGATACAGGTGGCAAAAAACGCCGGCTTTTGCTTCGGAGTGGACCGGGCGGTGTCAGCAACCTATGCACAGGCAAAAGAGAGTGAAAAAAAACTGTTCACTTTGGGGGAAATCATTCACAATGAACAGGTCATTGCTGATTTGAAAGAAAAAGGGGTTTCTGTGATTGAAAATCTGAACGAAATCAATCCGGAAACGGACAAAGTGATTATTCGGGCACACGGTGTCTCCAAAGATATATATGACGAATTGGAAGCCAGAAAGATTGAATATTTGGATTGCACCTGCCCTTATGTGAAAAAAATTCATCATATCGTGCATGAAAAATTTTTGGAGGGCTATCATATTGTAGTCGTTGGAAAAAGCCAACATCCAGAGGTGATTGGCATCAATGGATGGTGCGAAAATACGGCTACAATTCTTTATGAGGAACAAAAATGTTTGCAAGATTTGAAAAAGTATGATAAAATGGCGGTTGTTGCGCAAACTACTATTGACAAAGTGAAATTTTACAAAATTATTAAAATTTTAAAAAACTATTGTAATGAGATACAAATCTTTGATACAATATGTAGTGCAACATCTCGACGTCAGGACGAGGCAGAAAAAATTGCAAAGGATTCTGACGTGATGATTGTAGTCGGCGGAAAGGACAGTTCCAATTCCAAAGAGCTGTATTTGAAATGCAAACATTTCTGTCCGCAGACTTATCTGATCCAGACAGCGGATCAACTTGCCGATAAAAAACAGTTTTCCGGCAAAAAAATTTGAATTACAGCGGGTGCTTCCACACCGGCTTATATAATTAAGGAGGTTCTGAACATTATGTCAGAAGAAAAAATTATTTCAAATGGTGAAGAAAACTTCGCTGATATTTTAGAGCAATATCTTAATTCATCTATACATACAGGGCAGGTGATTAAGGGTACCGTAGACCGTGTGTCTCCTACCGAAGTGAATGTAAATATCCCGGGATATAAAGGGGTTGGCGTAATTTCTTTGGACAATTTGACAGATGATCCTCAGGTCAAGGCAAACGACCTTTTAAAGGTTGGAGATGAGATTGAGGCATTTGTTATCAAAACCAATGACGTGGAAGGTATTGTGCAGCTTTCCAAAAAACGTGTGGATTCCATGAAAAATATCGAGAAGATCAAAGAAGCGTTTGAGAGTCAGGAAGTTTTGATCGGTAAGGTTGTTGAGATTAACAAAGGCGGTCTTTCCGCTTTGGTGAATCATGTGAAGGTATTTGTTCCGAATTCTTTGGCAACCGAAAGATATACAGAAGACATCAGCTTTTTGATGGGAACGGAAGTTTCCTTGAAAATTATAGATTTCAACGAACAGAGAAGAAGAGCTGTCGGTTCCATCAAAGCAGTTCTGATGGAGAAGAAGAAAGAACAGCAGGATAAATTCTGGGCAGAGGCGGAAGTCGGAAAAGCTTATTCCGGCGTGGTGAAATCTCTTACCAATTTCGGTGCATTTGTTGATCTGGGCGGTGTCGATGGTTTGATTCATATCACAGAGCTGTCTTGGGGCAGAATCAAACATCCTTCCGAGATTGTGAATGTCGGCGATGTTGTTGACGTATACATCAAAGATTTGGATACGGAAAATAAGAAGATTTCTCTTGGCTTCAAAAAGGCAGAGGATAACCCTTGGCTGAAAGTTCAGAAGGAAATGAAAGTCGGCGATGTGATCAATGTTAAGATTGTCCGACTGGTTCCCTTCGGTGCGTTTGCAGAAGTCATTCCGTTTGTGGATGGTTTGATTCATATTTCTCAGATTT
>CAKRUL010000349.1 GCA_934403665.1 uncultured Clostridia bacterium
GTATTTGAAGCATTTTAAAAAGGAAGTTATTTTCGGACCGCTGTTTAAACTGACAGAGGCGATATTTGAACTGATTGTGCCGCTGATTATGGCAAAAATCATCGATATTGGCATCAAGAACAACGATCTTTCTTATATTCTGCAGCAGGGAGGCGTTTTGGTTTTGCTGGGCGTGATCGGACTTTCCTGTGCGCTTATCTGTCAGTATTTTGCCGCGAAGGCTTCCCAGGGATTCGGCACGATGGTGCGCAACGATTTATTTGCCAAAATCAATTCCTTTTCCCATGCGGAGATTGATGCCATCGGAACGGCTTCCATGATTAACCGAATCAACAACGACGTCAATCAGTTACAGGTAGCGGTGGCAATGCTGATTCGTCTGATTGTACGGGCTCCGTTTCTCATTATCGGTGCTACGGTGATGTCTATGATTCTGGATTGGAAGCTGTCTCTGGTCTTCTGGATTGCCGCACCGTTGATTGCCGTGACGCTTTTTGTTGTGATGGGGAAATCGATCCCCTTTTACCGTGTGATTCAGAAAAAGCTGGATAAGATTGGTCTGATTACCCATGAAAATCTGGAAGGAGTGCGGGTGATTCGCGCTTTCTGCAAGCAGGACAGCGAGAAACAGCGCTTTGCGGAAGCGGCGGAGGATGTGAGCGACTGCGCCGTTCGGGTTGCAAGAATTTCTGCCTTTCTCAATCCTGCAACTTATATTATTATGAATCTTGCCATTGTAGCAATTATCTGGTTCGGTGGAATGCGGGTGGATTCCGGCGCGTTAAGCCAGGGGCAGATCATTGCCTTTGTGAACTATATGACGCAGATTCTTCTGGCATTGGTGGTGGTGGCAAATCTGGTGGTTATTTTTACCAAGGCTTCCGCCTCTGCGGCAAGGGTCAATGAAATCTTTCATCTTTCTCCCTCTTTGCGCGAAAATCCGAAGCCGCTTTGTGAGGTGTCTCCCTCCGGGGATGCCCCGATTCTGGAATTTAAAAATGTCTCGTTTTCTTATTCCAACAACGGGGAAGATGCATTGCAAAACATTTCTTTTCGGGTTCGGGAGGGGGAACATATCGGAATTATCGGGGGAACCGGCTCCGGAAAATCTACCCTTATTCAGCTGATTCCCCGTTTTTACGATGTCACGCAAGGTGAGATTCTTTTGTATGGCGTCAATCTTAAAAATTATTCGTTCGAGGCGCTTCGTCGTTTTATCGGCACGGTTCCGCAAAAGGCAGTTCTGTTTTCGGGCACCATCCGTGAAAACATGGAATGGGGCAATGCAAACATCAGCGATTCGGAAATCACCGAGGCTTTGCGGACTGCTCAGGCGCTGGATTTTGTAGAGCGGCTGGATCAAAAATACGACGCTCCGGTTTTACAGGGAGGAAAAAACTTTTCCGGCGGACAGCGTCAGCGGCTTACCATAGCAAGAGCCCTTGCGGCGCATCCGAGCATTCTGATTCTGGACGATAGCTCCAGTGCGTTGGATTATGCCACCGAGGCAGCACTTTCCAAAGCGATTCGGGAAAGTTCGGAACCAAGAACGGTGATTACGGTGTCACAACGGGCACATTCCATTCAGGATGCCGACCGGATTATCGTGCTGGATGACGGCGTTCCGGCGGGGATTGGAACCCACGAAAATCTGATGGAAACCTGCGAGGTTTATCGTGAAATTGTGCTGTCACAGCAGACGAAGGAGGAGGAAATCGCATGAAGCAACCGGTATTAAAGCGAATTCTTGCTTACACAAAACCCTATATGGGGTATTTTGCAGGTTCTGTCATCAGCGCTCTGCTGAGTGTCGGGCTGACTCTTTTGGCTCCGGTTTTGATTGGGGATGCCGTTGATTTCATTATCGGTTCCGGAAATGTGAATTTCAAAGGAATTTTGCCGATTTTGGGGTGGCTGGCGCTGTCTATTTTTTTGGCGGCACTGTTTCAATGGCTTCTGGCTTTGTGTAACAACATTTTGACGCAAAAGACGGTCAAAAGCATGCGAATTGCAGTGTTCAATAAATTAAACAGTGTTCCGCTCAAATATATAGATGCGCACGCCCACGGAGATTTGAACAGCCGTGTCATCAACGACATTGAGCAGGTTGGCGACGGTCTTTTGCAGGGATTCACACAGCTGTTTACCGGGGTGATTACCATCCTCGGAACGTTGGTGTTTATGCTGTCTATCAATGTCACGATTGCCGCAGTGGTCGTGATTCTGACTCCGGTTTCCCTGTTTGTCGCTTCCTTT
>CAKRUL010000350.1 GCA_934403665.1 uncultured Clostridia bacterium
GAACAGAAAGTCCGGAAAACTCCGCACGGCAAAAGAAACAGCGGGATATGTGCTGTTGATTCTTTTGATTTTTGTTTCCATCGGAAGCATCTTTTTCTCTGTGGCAGGCGCACTCTGCAATCCGTTGCTTTCGGTTGGCATGGGCTGGCTTTATTGGTGTCTGATGGGTCTTATTTCTGTATGCTTCGGAGTGCTTGGCAGTGTGTTTCATACCTACAGCGGTCTTTACCGGGCAAAGGATAATGATTTTTTGCTTGCGATGCCGATTCCGGTTTCCCGGATATTGCTTGTCCGGTTGACCGGTGTATATGCCATGGGACTTATGTATGAACTGCTTGTCATGATTCCGACGCTTATGGTGTGGTTTTATCATGCACCGTTTTCCGTTGTGGGAACGGTTTCTTGTGTGATCATTCCTTTTGTGTTGTCAATATTGAATTTGATATTATCTGCAATCCTGGGATGGGTGGTTGCCTGGATTGCCGCAAGACTGAAACAGAAAAATGCAATCACCGTATTCGCTTCTCTTGTGTTGATTGCCGCTTACTATTATTTTTACAGTCAGGCGTCTGCTATGCTGCAAACCATTCTTGCACAGGCGGAAGCGATAGGAAGGAAGATGAAAAACATTTTATATCCGCTGTATCATATGGGGATGGCCGCAGAGGGAAACGTGCTTTCTCTTTTGATTTTCACCGGAATCATCATCGGATTGTTTGGAATTGTTTATTGGGTGGTGTCGCGCAGTTTTTTGGATTTGGCAACGGCAAACCGCGGTTCGGCAAAGAGGGTCTATCGGGAACGGAACGGGAAAGTGCACCCGGTTGGCAGAGCGCTGCTCCAAAAGGAGCTTCGCCGTTTTACGGGCAGTTCCAATTACATGCTGAATTGCGGTTTGGGAATCCTTATTATGCCGATTGCCGCCGCGGTGCTGGTGTGGAAAGGAGAAAATTTTTTCGCACCGATGATAGCAATCTTGCCGGAAGGAATCCTCCCGTTGTTTGCTGCCGGAGCGCTGTGTCTGCTGGCAGGGATGAATGATATCACGGCTCCGTCCGTTTCTCTGGAGGGGAAAAATCTGTGGTTAGCACAGTCCCTTCCGGTTTCCGGAAGCCAGGTGCTGACGGCAAAGCTGAAGCTTCATTTGCTGTTGACCCTTCTGCCTGCCGTTCCGCTTGTGATTGCTGTGGAGTGGGTGATAAAGCCGGACTTGCTTTTTGCGTTTCTGATTCCAATCATTCTTGTTTTGTTTGTTTTGCTTACGGCGTCGTTTGGCTTGGCGATGAACTTAAAGTTTCCAAACCTGAATTGGAGCAGTGAGATCATCCCCATAAAACAGAGTGCCGGCGTGCTGCTGTCTTTGCTTGGCGGATGGGCGCTTATTGTTGTACTTGCTGTGTTATATTTTTTGCTTGACAGTTTTCTCAGTATAGCCGTTTATCTGATGCTTACGGGGATTTGCTTTCTGATTGCCGACAGTATTTTGCTTCGCTGGCTTTTGACAAAAGGGGCAAGCATTTTTGAACACTTACAATAGAAAGAATAAAATATTTTCTGCACGGAACAACAGAAGGACGGAACATTTCCGGAGAAATATGCGGATGTCCGGTCAAATGTGAAACGTTTTCTAAGAAGAATGATGACATAAAACGCGATACAAAAATGAGGAAAGGAGGGTTTTTTGAACAGCGTGATTCTAAAACCGAGTATTACAAAAAAATTCGATCAATTTATGACGCAGGGACGGATTCTGTTTTTTTTCGCTCCGTGCGGATTTGGGAAGACCGCAGTTGCGAGGGAATTGCTGAAAGGAAAAAACGTTTTCCGGGCGCTTCTGGAAGGAGAGAGTCTGAGACGAGATGATTCCGGCACTTGGGATGTGATGCTTGCGGATCATTTGCAGATGCTGAAGGATCCTCAGGACAGGCAGTATCTTCTGACCCTGATTCGAGAGAATCCCGAAAAACGCTTTGTGTTCCTTTCCCGGGGAGCGGTTCCGGGGTGGCTTCTGCCGTTTCAGCTTTCAGGTTTGATGACTTCTGTCTGACAGGAAGAATTGCTTCTGGAACGGGCGGAAACCGCCGCTTTTTTGGAAAGCCGGGGGATTTCTTTTTCTGAAGTGGAGCTTACGAAAATCATGCGGGACAGCAAAGGGTATCCGCTTGTTTTATCCCTTGCAGCGGAGCATATGGGCAAGAGGCGAACATTACGGAAAGGGACTTCTCAAAAAAGTGACTGATGAATTGTATCAGTA
>CAKRUL010000351.1 GCA_934403665.1 uncultured Clostridia bacterium
AATAAGATGCGGTCATCCATTTTATCCGCAATGTATATCAGAAATGCCCCCGGCAGATTTCTTGACACATCCTGAAGGGCAAATCCCAACTGACTTCTGTGCTGCACTTTGTAGTTACCCTCATACGCACAACAGCTATGCTTTCCGTGTAATTTCACCGCATAAAGTGCCATATCCGCACAACTGATCAATTCCGATACATCATCACAATCCGTTGGATATTCTGCATATCCAAGCGAAATATAAAATGGATGTTTTTCTTCGTTTTGTGTGATATATCTTGGCTGCAATGTGAAGCTCTCGATTTTTTCCTTCGCTTCTGCCTCCGTCATTCCTATCAGAACCGCCGAGAATTCATCGCCACCATTTCTGCATAGAATCGCATCTTGTTCAAAAGCATTCCGCATACTCTGCGCAAGTAACTTAAGCGCAGTATCACCCGCTTCATGTCCATACATATCATTGATAAATTTGAAGTCATCAATATCTGTTTGAATTCCCACGCAATGTACATCCGGGATGTCTTGTATTGTCCTTTTGATTTGTTCATCAAACCCCTTCCGATTTAAAAGTCCGGTTAGCGGATCCGTGATTGCTATTTTCGCTAATGCTTCCCGATGGAATTCGATTACAAGAATGACAATCACCAATCCTGTCAAAAACAATATAATAAAAAAGCCGAGAATCAGATTGGGAAGTATCTTCCACCCGTGCCTCCATCCATCTTTTGGCGTGACTGCCAGATAAAATGTACAGCCCCCAAATTCAAACGTATATGTAACCGGATCTGTCAGCTTCTCCTTCGAGAAGGATATTCGCTTACCTTCTTCCGAAAGCGGAGTAACCATCATGGTAAGGCAGTAATCATATCCAAAATCTGTAAGAGCCTGCACCGACTCTTCAAAAATTTCCGGAACACGGATGATCACAATGGTAAATCCCCAAAATACAGGATTCCCATCCGACGTTTCAAGATAGACAGGATTGCGAACTGCAATTCCACGACCTCCCTGCTTTAAATCAAAAGGCCCCTGCATAGTTACACAGTTGTTATCTCTTCCATAGCAGCAGATTTCCCCACGTTTTTCATCATGAATCAGGTCTATCTTTCCTTCCTTATTTCCTTCCGTCGGGTAAATTTCCGTGACAATCCCATCCGGTGCAATCTGTATGCTTTGAACAAAATCAGACATCAGATTCTCAGATACCTTTTCAAAATTATCGATTGTTCCATTCCCGCTGATTATAATTGCTTTCAGTGCATCGGTAATAGCAACCCCGCGGTTCATATCGCCGCGTAGTCGTTCCGCATAGGTGCTTGCGTTCAGCTCCGTAATGGTCCGCACCTGTTCCCGGTTTATATCATAAGAATGATATAAAACTGCTGCCAAAATCAAACACCCGACTATAAAAGTCATCAACGGCAGCATCCATTTTTTATTATATTGTTTTTGAAGAAGTCTCATTGTTTCGTCTGTCGCCTCCATCTGCATCCGATTTCATTCAATCTCGTTAAAATCACCTTGTATATTATCGCAACTTTTCCCGTTTGACAAGTGAAATCAGACTTGAGTTTCCGTACTTTTATCCACATTCCCCTGCTTTCACAGGCTCTGCTATAAAGGACTTTCAAAAAATGCCCAAAATACAAGGAATCTTTTCCTGTTTTGTAGTAAAATTAAGGTGTCAAATCAAAATATATGACCTACGGCATGCTTGCCTCTCAAAGCTGCCTTCTGACAGACACTGTTGACCAGCTTCATGAAAATTCTAAAAAAGTTAATTCTGCGCTAAATTGGTATAAAAATAAGGACTAAATTAGGCATAACCCCTTGATTTTACTGGGTTTCATCTAACTTGGTCCTATTATAACTCAAACACCATTTCTTTCTTATGAACCTTATAGGCATCCCATTTTACGGATCAGCTCTGCGTCTTAGCGTCTGGCTTATTAAAATATTCACTTGATCAAATCATATCCTCCAGATTCAAACACATCTGTCTGTCGATCCAGCTTTTCTGTACTGCTTCGTGCACAACATCCCCCGGCAGACTTCCGTCTAACAGAAACGGTGATTCCGGATCATGTCGTCTTCTATTCTGATTCACCAATGCTGCATCTGTATTCGCATAGCAATACTTACACAAATGACCACAGGTATCATACGCACCGATGTCTACACCTAACAGGCAGGCGCACGCACCATCCCTTTGATTTGTCTTTCTCTTAGGAACTTCCAATCTGCTATGAAG
>CAKRUL010000352.1 GCA_934403665.1 uncultured Clostridia bacterium
GGATAACTGCGTATCCGACCTGCTTTTTCCCCAGCTTTTTTGGGCGCTGTTCTTTTCTTCCGAACATCAGATTCAGCAGCAGAAAAATCAAGCTTGTGAAGCCGAACATCAGTGCCGAAAACGTTGCGTTTGTGTTCGACGGCATCCGCCTGGCATACAGCTGCTGTGCAATCATGGTGGTTCCTTCCGACAAAGCACACAGCAAAACCAAAAGAAGCAGTTTGAAATCCATTGTTTTTATTTTTTTTATATCCAGCAGAATAAAAATACCAATCAGCAAAAGCAACATTCCGCAAAGCTGCAGCAACCGAAAGGGCTCATGCAAAACTGTCCAACCAAAAATACAGGGGAAGACAATCCCCAATGACGCGAACACGCTTACAAGAAGCACAGACCCTCTTTTCAGAGCCAGAAAGTTTGCCGCCATGCTGACACCGAGAGACACTGCCGCCAAAAAAGCGAGGGACACTGTGGTTGTGCTGAGTGCAAAAACATTCTCTCCGGATAATAGATAGACGCCCGACCAAAGCATGCACATCACATGCAGAATCAGATAGAAAAGAAGAATGTTTGCTCGCCCTCTGACACAGACAGAGCTCTGTTTTGAGAAGTAATACTGTAATGTCTTAAAAACCAAAATCAAACCAGTCAACAGCATGGCAACGGCCTCCTGTAATGTGTGATAAAAAATGAATTGCCCTCTTTGATTCCCATTTCATTTCAACGACAGAATCCGTTTTTGCCGTGGCTTTTCTCCTGCCAAATGGATGGTTCATTAGGGTTGAAAGCTTCTGATGTCACTGTAATAATATGTTAACTCACCTGCGGTGTTCTGATATATGGCATATGCTCTGGTGTAATAAGTCTTTCCTGTCTTGATGCCGCAGAAACGGATGCCGAACTGTCCCAATGCATTGGCAGGCGTCACAGCAGCTGCCTTCAGCACGCTTTCACCGCCGACAACCATATCTGTAAGGTTCGCCTTTGCCGGATCACTGGTAAACAGGATGCCGTATTCCACCGTATAGCCGCTGTAGATATTTTTCACGGTTGCAAAAGAGATTCCATAGGGAACTCCGCCTTCTGTTCCGATAAACACTGCCGCCGGAGTCGGAATGGTCAGACTTTCCGGCAGGGTTGTTTTCATCGGAGCAAACGTGACGCTGATGACAGTATCAGCCGTAACTTCCGGTATGGTATAAGCTCTTGTCCCCAGATTTTCCGAAACCACAGTCTTACCGTCCACCTGAATGGAATCAAGATAGCAGTTTTCATTCGGAACAGCCTGGAAAGAGAAGGAATCCCCTTCCTTTACATAGCTTGCTGCAGGAACATTGACGGTTCCGTCGGAAGAGACATTCACCGTCACGGTGCGGAATACCACTCTGGTGTTGTTCGGGAAACCGACCAGCTGAGGAAATGCATAGTCCTCTGTGCCGTTTTCAAAAGCGCTTCCCAGGTTTGCCACCAGGCTCATGGACTGCATGTCTGTCAGAGCCGTTGCAGTGGTTCCGCTATAGTTGTCCTCCTCTGCACCAGCGGCAGACAGATAATAACAATTTGAAAATCCAACCGTAGTCAGCCCTGCCGGAGCAATCGGACCGGATGTTGCTGCCGGAGAAACTTTTCCGATATGATAACAATTGGAAACCGTGACGCTTTTTGCGGTAGAGCCAAGAATACCGCCCGCACTGACCTTCTGGGAGGATATCGTTCCCGCATTATAGCAATTGGTGACTTTCTTGGCTTCGGAAAGGATTCCAACGATTCCGGCAACTCCTCCGTTTTTCGCAGAAACATCTCCGGTATTCCAGCAATTGCTCACGTCGTCATAGGTCCAGGAGATAACGCCGCCGACCGTTGAATTATTGCCTTTCACCGTTCCTGTGTTTCCGCAGGAGGTCACAGCTGTGGGAGAATAGCCGATAACGCCGCCAACTGTATTGTCACCACGGACCGTTCCCTCATTCCGAACGTTTTTCATGGTTAAATTCGCACATTTTCCGAAAATACCGCCGACCATATAATAGCCGTTCACCTCTGCCTTGTTGACCACATTGGTGATGGAACCGCCGCTGCAAGCACTTGCAGAACCTGCCAGTGCACCAACGTTATTCATACCGCCGGAAATAGCGGCACCGATTTTTCCGTCAATGGTCAGGTTCTTGATTTCCGGTGTCCCGCTGAGAGTGGAAAACAGACCTAAGTCCCCTTTATACACATTCAGCGTTACAGTAACGG
>CAKRUL010000353.1 GCA_934403665.1 uncultured Clostridia bacterium
ATAAGTACTGCCGGATAGATTTCCGGTAAATTTAAGATTGGAAACCTTTGCTCCGGAATTCATCGCCTTGATCAAAGCAAAATTGGAAAGACCGTTTCTTGCCCCGAAATCAATCACCGGCAGTGTTCCGTTTTCATCGATTTTTCCGGACAGTTTCGCGGAAAAAGCCGTAATCGGCGTATAGTCAGACGGAAGCGCAATGTCGCCTTCCACCGAATAATACTTATTGTCATTGGCGGCCGCCATATTGGCAAAATGACGGTAATTGCGAATGATAAACGGATTGCCTTCGGTTCCGTCCTCCCCGTTTGTCCCGGCAAAGCGTGTGGAAACCGTTCTCTGTCCCGGAGCGGAATTTTGCTCCGGATTGCTTGCCAGTGCCGTAACCTGAACCGTGAAATCCGCGCCAAACACAAGCCCCGCTTTTTCTTTCAGCGAATAGCATGTTTCCGTCGTTTTCTCCACCTCGTCTACGATCGAAGCATCCTGTTTTACCGTTATCTGATAGCCGGAAGCATCCGCCACCGCGTCCCAGAAAATTTCATAAATTTCCGCTTCCTCTGTCTGCTTCCATTCCAGAGTTAACGGCTCCAGCGAGGAATAGGTGAAGGTTTGCTGCTGTGCCTCCGAATCAAGAAAATCCTCCTGATTTCCGGCGGCGACTGCCTTCACCAAATACTCTCCGTATTCCGTCACGGAATCCGTGATGTCGATGACAGCCTTGCTTCCGCCGTTTGAAGAGACATATGTTTTGAGCATGCTGTTTCCCTTCCAAACTTCAAGACGGTATTGAACAGTGTCTGCACTTCCGGAAACCGTCACTTGAAACGAGTGATTTTCCTCCGCGATGGAAAGGGATGGCGCAGGAAGTTTTGGAGCCGCATAGACATAATCTCCTATATAAGGGGCGGCAGTCAACTGCGGAAACGGATAGGAAGAACCGCTCTCCTTTTTCCATACGCCGCTTTTAAAAGTAACTTTTTTCAGCGCCGGAGCCGTGATGACAGCAGCCTCCGGTGTTTCTATGGAATAGGAGCAGCCATCCAGCACATAAACATCCGGTTCAAATTCGACCGTTCCCTGTGTTTTCAGCCATTCTCCGTAAATCGGTCCGCCCTTTCCTCCGACCGATGCAATATCTCCGATATTATACAATTCATTGAGCTTTGTGACACCGCCGGTATTGGGATAAATCTGCCCGATAATCCCTCCGGCAATTCCTTGTCCTGTCACCTTTCCGGTATTAAAGGCGGAAGAAAAATTCTTATTATACTGTCTTAACTGCCCAATGATACCTCCCGTGATCCCCGTGCCGCTCTGTGTGATATCACCGCTGTTATAAAGGGAACTGACTTCCCCGAAGGCAGCACCGACGACACCGCCGGAGCAGTTTTGACGAAAGGTGATATTCCCCGTATTATAGCAGTTTTTCAGTTCTGCTTGGTTATTCAGTACACTGATGATTCCGCCGCCGAAGGAGGCATTGATGGTTACCGTATCAGAAAGATTATAACAGCCTGTAATCTGCGCATATTGCGCCTCGCTGATCAGAGCGCTTCCTCTTGCTCCGCTCAAAACGTTCACCGTCATATTGTTGAAGCAATTGACAATCTTCGCTTTTTTGGAAGCCGTTCCCATTGCATTTCTCACCAACGGAGCAGAATTTGTGCCTGCCGTGAAGCTTCCCTCCAAGCCAATGTTCTCAATGGTTCCGCTGACCGTACCGAACAGCGCCTGATTGGCATCACTTGTATCTGCATGGAAGGTGATGATTACGGCTTCTCCGTTCTTGTTACCGCTCAGCACACCGGAAAAGCTTTCGATCTGACGATACTTTTCCAGGATGATGTCATTGATGATCTGATAGTTTCCGCTCGGCTGTGCAGAGATGTTATAAAAATGCCGTTCATTGCGGATCAGATAAGGACTTTCCTCCCCGTCTCCGCCTGCAAAAAGCGGGATATTCAATGTTTTTTTCAAAACCATGGAATCCATTATTTCCGGATCGGAGGATAAGGTCCGGAATGAAATCACCGCTGTGTTCTCAAAAGCATATCCCTCCGGGAATGCCGCCGTTGTCCCGCTTACAGCAAGAGGGATTGTTTCTTCCCCACGCAAAAGACTGACTTCATATTTTCCTGCGTTTTCCACCGCGGACCAGGCGATTTCCAAGGTTTCCCGGTTCTGCTCGTCAAAGTACTGTGCGATATGAATATCCTGCGTTATCGCAACCGTCTCGT
>CAKRUL010000354.1 GCA_934403665.1 uncultured Clostridia bacterium
CATATTATCTGTCTGAAAGCGCCGCTGACGACGGGCTGGACAACACCACGCCCCTTACCGGAGTGCAGATGACGGATACCGCTTCTTTTGCTGGCTTCGATTTTACGGACATTTGGACCATCGATGCGAACAACGGGTATTCCTATCCGCAGCTGAAAGCAAATCCGCACATCATTGATTGGGGCACCGACGAGAATCCATATATCGTGGATTCTGCCGAAGATTTTGACAATATCCGAAAGGCGCCTTCTGCGGTTTATTCTCTGACGGCGGATATCGAACTGCCGGAAACATATGAGCCTTTTGTGTTTTCCGGAAAGCTGATTGGTTCTGATACGGAGAATCTAAAGACCATCCATGTCACCATACAGAAAAACGGTGTCAATAATGTCGGACTTTTCACACAGATTGCCGGCGGCATTCAGATCAAAAATATCAAACTGACCGGTTCTGTTGTTGGACAAAACAATACCGGCGGATTCTTTGGATCTGCTTCCGCTACAGATAAAACAACAGCAGGTTCTGTTGTGGAAAATTGCGTGAATGATGCCAATATAACCGGCTATAATAGAGTTGGCGGTATTGGAGGATCCTCTTATGGAGCCGGAATGCTCACGCTGAACCATGTGACAAATACAGGGATTGTCAACGGTGGAAGCGGCCCGAATGTGGGAGGCATTGCAGGTTTGATCGACATTGCGCTCACCAATGCGGCAAATTGCGGTTCCGTCAACGGCGGCGCAAGCATCGGCGGCATTGTGGGCTGGAGTTACGGCAATATTTCCGGTTCTTATAACAGCGGTTCCGTCACAGGGACAAGTAAAGTGGGCGGAATCGTGGGTAACCTTGATAAAGCTAATTTGAAAATTGAGAATTGCTATAACAACGGCGACATTACGGTCTCCAACGGCGATGATACCTCGGGCGGAATCCTTGGTTATACCGGAAAAACAGGCACCTCCGTTGTCAATTGTTACAACACGGGTGAGGTGACGGACGGCGGTCATTTCAATCCGGTATACAGCAATGCCGGTACTGTGAAGGCAACCGTTTCCAACAGCTTTTATTTGTCTGCAAATGATCAGGATGACGGACTGACCGGAACGGAGGCAAAAACGCTGGCGGAGATGAAAGCGCTGGCCTTATCTCTCGGCAACTTTTATGAAGCGCCGGCGGCAGAAGGTTATCCTTTTCCTGAGATCACCGGAAATTTGAATACCTCCGGCTATCGTCTGTATTCCATCGTTGTCATGGCAGGCGAAAACGGAACGGTTTATCCCTCCGGCGAACAGTATGTCAAGGGCGGAGAGACTTTTACCGTGACCGTGACGCCCGGGGAAGGATACAAAGTTGATTTTATAAAATATAACAATACTCCTGTGGAGATGACGACGGAAGGAATTTATACAACCCCAAAGATAACGGCAGATGCTTTGATTGACGTTGCTTTTGTTTTGGCAAAGGCTCCGGAAGAAGTGAAATCGGAAACCAATGTATTCAACGGCATAGAGGACAGTCTATCTTTCGGAATTGCGTTCGCTACGGTTTCTCTTGGCGATACATTGCAGGAATATGGTATTCTGTTCAGCAAGGAGGAACTCTCGCTGGAGGCCTTTCGTAAGGATGCGGACGGGGTTTTTGCCGGAAAAGCAGTTACTGCGGCCAATGCAAAAGGGCAGTATGGTATTAAATTTACCGGGAATCTGAAATCCGGCACTTATTATACCAGAGCCTATGCGGTGTACGGGGAAACCATTGTCTATAGCGATACGATCATCCCCATTGTCATTCCATAGAGCAAAACAGATGTTTGGCGGAATCGTGTGATCCGTTGCTGATCCCAAAGCGGCAGTTCGTTAAAAAAGAAGAAGAAAGAATATCCTCAGCCAATGCACCGGCTGAGGATATTTGGTTTTTCGGTTGATATTTTTTGCAAAATAAAGTATAATATTGGGGAAATACGGCAGGAACGCGGTATTTTCTTTCAAAATCTTGTAATGATGGGGTTGTAGTATGAATTGGGTTGCGGAAACCTTTCGGAAAATGACATTAGAACAAAAAGTCGGGCAGCTGATCATCGGAAGAAGCAATTTTAAAAACTCGACACTGGAAATGCTGCGGAAGGGATGGCTGGGTGGCATCGGCTCCATCTTCATCCGCTTTGTCTGCGGCTCCGATGCGCATAAAATGGTGAAGCTGACCAATCAGATTCGGGAAGAAGCTCTGATTCCGCCGCT
>CAKRUL010000355.1 GCA_934403665.1 uncultured Clostridia bacterium
GATTACTATATCACCGTGATGAAAAAACAGGCGGTTGTAAATCCGGGAATTACCTTCAAGCTGTTTAATCAGAAAGAGGACGGTTCTTTTGAGACCTATGATTTTCTGTACAAAGACGGTATCGTTGATTATGTGCGTGAACTGAGCGAGGGAAAGGAATTCACTTCTGTGCGCAGCTTATCCTGTGAGAGGGTGGGAAAAGACCGGAGTGATAAAGAAGAATACAAGGTGAAAATGCAGATTGCATTTTGTTTTAACAATGAAATCAATCTGATTGAATATTATCACAATTCCAGTTTTCTGGAATACGGAGGTTCGCCGGATAAAGCAGTGCGGAACGCTTTCGTCTACGCAATTGATAAGTATTTAAAACAGAACAATAAATACACCAAAACGGAATCCAAGATTAATTTCAATGACGTTCAGGATAGCTTGCTTTTGGTTTCCAGCTCTTTTTCGACGGTCACTTCTTATGAAAATCAGACCAAAAAGGCAATTACAAACAAATTCATTCAGGAAGCCATGAATGAGTTTTTGAAGGAACAGCTGGAGATTTATTTTATAGAGAACAAACAGGAAGCGGATAAGATTGCGGAACAGATTTTAATCAACAAGAGAAGCCGCGAACAGGCAGAAAAAGCAAAACTGAATATTAAGAAAAAACTTTCTACCAGCATGGATGTGACAAACCGCGTTCAGAAATTTGTGGATTGCCGCTCGAAGGATGTCTCAAAGCGAGAGATTTATATTGTGGAGGGAGACTCTGCATTGGGCTCTTGTAAGATGGGCAGAGATCCGGATTTTCAGGCGATCATGCCGGTTCGGGGGAAAATTTTGAATTGTCTGAAAGCGGAGTATGATAAAATTTTCAAGAGTGAGATTATTACAGATCTTTTGCGGGTGTTGGGATGCGGCGTGGAGATTAAAATGAAACATGCGAAGGATCTTTCGGATTTTGATTTGGAGAAGCTCCGCTGGGGAAAAGTGATTATCTGCACCGATGCCGATGTGGACGGATTCCAGATCCGGACGCTGATTCTGACGATGCTGTACCGGCTGGTGCCGACTCTGATTGAGGCAGGAAAGGTTTATATTGCAGAATCGCCGCTGTTTGAGATTACCACAAAGAAAAAAACCTATTTTGCATACAACGAGAAAGAGAAAATGGAGATTCTGGACAAGCTGGATGAAAAGTATACGTTACAGCGCTCTAAGGGATTGGGGGAAAATGAGCCGGAAATGATGTGGCAAACCACGATGTGTCCGGAAACACGCCGCCTGATAAAGGTGATGCCGGAGGATGCACAGAGCACAAAACAGATGTTTGATATCCTGTTAGGAGATAATTTGCAGGGAAGAAAAGACTACATCCGGGATTTTGGCGCGGACTATTTGGAAATGCTGGATATCAGTTAGGAGATGGAAAAAGAGATGGATTTGCAGAATATAACCGATGTGCTTCGAACCAATTTTATGCCCTATGCCATGAGTGTGATCATTTCTCGTGCAATTCCCGAAATTGATGGGTTTAAGCCGTCTCACCGGAAACTTTTATATACGATGTATAAGATGGGCTTGCTGAGTGGAAACCGAACAAAATCCGCAAACGTGGTGGGGCAAACCATGAAATTGAATCCTCACGGGGATATGGCGATTTATGAGACCATGGTGCGTTTGACCCGAAGCAACGAATCACTGCTTTATCCCTATGTGGATTCCAAGGGAAACTTCGGGAAAGTGTATTCCAGGGATATGGCGTTTGCCGCATCCAGATATACGGAAGTGAAGCTGGAAAGTCTGTGTTCGGAGCTGTTTAAAAATATCGATAAAGATACCGTGGATTTTGTCGATAACTATGACGGCACGCTAAAGGAGCCAACTCTGTTTCCGGTCACCTTTCCAACGATTTTGACAAACCCCAACCTGGGGATTGCCGTGGGAATGGCATCCAATATCGCAAGCTTTAATCTGGGGGAAGTGTGCGATGCGGAGATTGCGTATTTGAAAGATGAAAACGCAGACATGATGGATTATATCAAAGCGCCGGATTTCCCGACCGGTGGCGCTCTTTTGTGTGATGAGGCGCAAATGAAGGCGATTCTGGACACCGGCCGCGGCAGTTTTAAAATTCGCGCAAAATATCAGTATGACGCCAAAGAAAATCTGATCGAGATCTTGGAAATCCCTTATTCCACCACCTCGGAGGCGATTGTCGATAAGGTCGTGGAAAACATTAA
>CAKRUL010000356.1 GCA_934403665.1 uncultured Clostridia bacterium
AATTTCACAATAATATGGGAAAACGCAATAATCATTGCACCCGTGATAAAGCTTTTGTTTGCCGTGTTGTTCTCTGTCAAATATCATACACCTCTTTATCATTTTCCGCAAAATACAAAAAATTCATTCTATCCGTAGGGTGAAGTCCTGTCTCTTTTCGGGAACATTTCATATTTTCCTGTTTCAGAAGCTTGTCAATGGCACGGTCCGCGCAAAGCGCGGCAGGGCAATGCCAAAAGACTTGCAAAGCAAGTCGTTCTGTGCCTATTATAACTTACCCTCCCCCGAATCGTCAACTCAAAGTTAGAATTCGCAGAAAAAGTCAAAAAACGTTTTCGCTGTTTTTGTTTGACAAACCCCCTGTTCTAATGTATAATTAGAAATGGTATTTTATACGTTTTTTTCGTAAAATACACGGATACAAGGAGAGTTTGAATCATGTTTCATTTTAGACAAGATATTGGCATTGATTTGGGAACAGCCACCGTTATCATATATTCCAAAGGCAGCGGAATCGTTCTGCGGGAACCTTCGGTTGCCGCAATTGACAAAATGTCCGGAAATGTTTACGCCGTTGGTGCTGATGCACAGAGAATGCTGGGGCGCACTCCCAGCAATATCGTTGCCATCCGCCCGCTCAGAGACGGCGTCATATCCGATTATGACACCACCGAAAAAATGCTGAAACAGTTTTTAGATAAAGTTAACTTCTCAAGATTTTTCAAGCCGAACATTGTCATTTGTGTTCCAAGCGGAGTCACTGAAGTGGAAGAGCGCGCCGTGATTGACGTTGCCCTGCAGGCAGGTGCCAAAAGAGCCTATGTGATTGAAGAACCGATCGCCGCGGCAATCGGCGCAGGAATCGACATCAGCCAGCCTATGGGAAATATGATTGTAGACATCGGCGGCGGCACAACCGATATTGCGGTCATTTCCTTGGGCGGCGTTGTGGCAAGCGCCTCAATTAAAGTAGCAGGCGACACCTTTGACGATGCTATTGTGAAATATGTCAAAAAGAAATATAACGTTCTGATTGGAGAACGCACCGCGGAAGAAATCAAGACAACCGTTGGCTCTGTCGTAGACACCGGCGAAGAAATCAGCATTGAAGTGCGCGGCAGAAACCTGATGACCGGCCTGCCGAAAAAAATTGAAATCACCTCAAAAGAAACCGTGGAGGTGTTGCAGGAAACAGCGGTTCTGATTACGGATGCAATTCACAGTGTGATCGAAAAAACCCCTCCGGAGCTGGTCGGAGACATTTATTCCAACAGCATTGTACTGACCGGAGGCGGCGCATTAATGCGCGGAATGCCTCAGTTGATTGAACAGAAAACCGGCATTCATGCCATCATCGCAGAAGATCCGACTTCCTGCGTTGCCATCGGCACAGGTCTTTCCCTGGAACAGACCGATGTGCTTCAAAATTCCTTTGGAAGCGTGGCGGAACGGAAGAACTTTGAATAAGAAACGAAGAAGTGCCGTTTCAAATAACAAATTCAGGGCTCCTGACCGGAGCCTTTTTTCATGATTTCGAGAAAAAGGAGCGAAAACACGTGGAATATTTTGCACAGCAATGTGACGTCGTTGTGATCGGAGGGGGTCACGCAGGCTGCGAAGCGGCTCTTGCATCCGCTCGGCTGGGTGCCGATACCTGCCTGTTTGCCATCAATCTCGACTCAGTCGGAAATATGCCCTGCAACCCCAATATCGGCGGAACCGCAAAGGGACATCTGGTGAAAGAGATTGACGCACTCGGCGGCGAAATGGGGAAAAATGCAGACAAAACCTTTCTGCAATCCAGAATGCTCAACAAAAGCAAAGGACCTGCCGTACATTCTCTTCGGGTACAGTCGGATCGCCGCGCCTATCAGATGGCGATGAAGCACACGCTGGAAACCACTCCTCATCTTCAGATTCGGCAAGCGGAAATTGTCCGCATTGACGTGGACGAAGAAAACCGGGTCAAAGCCGCAGTGACCGCTACCGGTGCCGTGTTTGCATGCAAAGCGGTCGTAATCGCCACGGGAACCTTTCTGCGCGGAAAAATCATCATCGGCGACTTTACAAAGGAGGGCGGACCGGACGGCATGTTCGCCGCTACTCATTTAACCCAAAACCTCAAGGAGCTCGGCATCGAATTATACCGTTTCAAAACCGGAACTCCCGCAAGAGTATTAAAAAGTAGCGGGGACTTCTCCAAAATGGAGGAACAGCCTGGGGATGAACGG
>CAKRUL010000357.1 GCA_934403665.1 uncultured Clostridia bacterium
CCACAGCTTTCTCATCCGCGCCGCCCAAGACCGCACCGGCTCCGCAAGAAGCGGAAAGCAACGCTCCTGTTTTCAGAATTTGCAAGGTTTCCAAGAGAGCCGGAGAGATTTCTTTTCCTTCGCTTTCCATGTCAATCACCTGACCGCCAATCATCCCCTCACTTCCGGCATAAAAAGAAATGATTCTTCCGGCCTCCATCGCTCTTGGATGTGTGGAAGAAAAAATTTTTTCATATGCCCGATTCAGCAAGGCATCCCCTGCCAACACCGCCATTGCCTCGCCGAATTTTATATGACAAGTGGGATTCCCTCGTCTGAGATCGTCATCGTCCATACAGGGCAAGTCATCATGAATCAGCGAGTAGGTATGAATATATTCCATCGCCGCACAAAAGGGAAGAACTTCCTCTACATCATCCGAAAACAACTCATAGCACGCCATCAGAAGTATCGGGCGGATGCGTTTTCCGCCGCTCTGCACGCTGTAGCTCATCGCCTGATACACGGTGCTGTAATAACAATTCTCTCTCTTTAAATCATTTTGAAGATAGGTATCAATTTTCGTCTGTTTTGCCTGCCATTCCGATTGAAATGCTTGCAATTCCATGTGCATCCCTCATTTCTCAAGATTCTTCCGGGAAATCCTCTTCCTTCATTGCGTCCCCGTCTTTTACCAGCAATTTCACTTTCTTTTCAGCGTTCCCCAGCATTTTTTGCAATTCTTTTGTCAAGACAACGCCGCGTTCAAACAGTGTGATTGATTCTTCCAAAGCGGCATCGCCCCGCTCCAGTTGACTCACTATGGACTCCAGTTCCTCCATTTTTTCCTCAAAAGTACCTTTTTTCTCTGCCATATGATTTCGCTCTCCCCTCATTTTTCAATTTCACGCACAATGCATTTTGCCTTTCCGTCATGAAAAGACAGACGAAGAATGTCTTTCTCTTTTACTTTCAAAATGCTGTCAATGACCTTTCCGTCTTCCTTTTCCACAAAAGAATAGCCGCGCTTCAATACCTGCAAAGGGCTGAGGGAATCCAGCTTAGAAACATTGCGAACAAATTGTTGCTGTTTTTCCTTCAGCAGTTTTTCAAAATACAAACTCATTTTTAAAGAACTCTCACCGAGACGCTGTATCTTATCTTCAACAAGCAGCATCGGATGATTCAAAAAACGATTTTCCGCGGCATTCCTGAGTCTTGTTTTTTTTACATCGATACAGTGCTTCAAAGCATTTGCCAATCTTGCATTGGAAACAGAAACATACTGAATCAATTCCGCAACATCGGGAACCGCCAATTCCGCCGCCGCAGAAGGAGTCGGTGCGCGCAAATCGGCAACGAAATCCGCAATGGTAAAATCAGTTTCATGCCCCACTGCAGAAATGACAGGAATTTCAGAATCAAAAATCGCTCTTGCTACCATCTCCTCATTGAAGCACCATAAATCTTCAATCGAGCCTCCGCCTCTGCCGGTTATAATAATGTCCACAGGCTTCACTTTATTAAAATACAATAAGCCTTCCACAACGGTATATTTGGCTTCTTCCCCCTGCACCTGAGCCGGGAAAATATCGATTTGACAAATAGGATAACGGCGTGAAATCACATTCAGAATATCCCGGATTGCCGCTCCTGTCGGAGATGTGACAATACCGATTTTTTCAGGATATTTCGGGATTTTCTTTTTATAACGCTCATCAAACAAGCCTTCCTTTTCCAATTGTTCCTTCAATTGGCGATAGCGAATATGAAGCGCTCCGATTCCGTCAGGCTGCATTTCATTGATATAAAGCTGGTAAACACCGTCTCTCTCGTAAACCGAAACCCGTGCATTCACAATCACCTTCATTCCGTTTTCCGGCTTGAACTTTAATTGTGAAGCCGCACTCCGGAACATGACTGCCTTCACGACCGCTTTCTCGTCCTTCAGCGTCATATAGCAATGACCGGAAGCAGAATGCAACTTGAAATTGGAAAGCTCCCCTTTGATATACACATGATTTAAAAATTCATCATAGTCCAACAGTGTTTTGATATATTGATTTAATTGTGATACTGTGATGATTTGCATGATATTCGCCTTTCTGTTTGTACACCGAGCATACTAATACCGACGGCATTATCCGATGCCAGCTCCACAGGAGCAAAGCGGATGGATTGATCCGCCAGCATCCGCCGAATCACTGAATTCGCTGCCACACCACCGGAAATCACAACCGGATGAAC
>CAKRUL010000358.1 GCA_934403665.1 uncultured Clostridia bacterium
GTTCATCTCTCTTGGCGTGGGAATTATTTCGATTTTGGTATCCATGGTGCTTGCAAACGGAGAAATCAAATCCGCTTATGAATGGTTCAACAGCTTTATGGGATTGGTGCTTGGTGTGCTGGCAGGTATTTTTGTGCTTGGCGCATTTTCCAAAAAAGCATCTAAATATGGGGCATATGCAGGATTTGTGGTTTCTGCCATCCTGGTTGTTTATCTGAAATATACCGGATCCTGGATCAGCTCTTGGGCGTATTCTCTGATTTCCATTGTTGTGACCTTTGTGGTCGGATCACTGGTGAGTATGTTTGCAAAGGATTCCAATGAGCTGAACATCGATGCAACGATTTTTGCAAATAAAAAGCGCAAATAGAAGGAGAAAAAGAATATGATTTATGGAAATCTGAAGCAGATCGACCGCTATTCTTTTTTGAGAAAAGAAGAGCGGCAAGCGTTGGAATATGCGGCGCAGAATGCGCTGGCGGAACGAGAAGCCGGAAGACACGATATAGACGGCGACCGCCTGTATTTTAACCGTGCGGAGTACGAGACCAAATTGCCCGAAGAAGGATTCTGGGAGGCACACAGACAATATGTGGACATTCATGTGATGCTTCACGGAAAGGAAAAGATTTTCATCAATTTTATCGATCGCATGAAAACGGGAACCTATGAGGAGGAGAAAGATTATCTTCCGCTGGAGGGATCGGAAAACGGTTCTGTCCTGCTAACGGAGGGTGATTTTCTGATTTGTTACCCGGAGGATGCTCACATGACAGGGATTATGACCGAGCAAAAGGAAACGATTCAAAAGGTGATTTTTAAAGTGCAGATTTAACAGCATATGAAGCAAAAAAGGGGCTGCCGCTCGTGTTTTTACGCACTTGCGGCATCCCCTTTGTTTCCATTCGCTGTTTTTTGCAGCAAGCGGATAAAAATTTCGTTATTTTCCTACGCAGAATTTGGCAAAGATGTTTCCAACGACCTCTTCGCTGACCGTCATTCCGGTGACTTCGCCAAGTGCCTGAACCGCGTTTTCCAGCTCGATGGTGACGATATCCGGATACACGCCTTTTTCCAAATCGGAAATTGCCGCTTTGAGGTGGGCGGAACAGCCGCAAAGCGCCTCATAGTGTCTCTGATTGGTCAGATACAAGGCGTCTTTTTTGAGAACTTCTCCTTTTAGAATTGCCCGGCGGATTTCCTCCGCCACTTCATTGATGCCCTCAAAATTTTTTGCGCTGACGGCATAAACGGGCTTATCCGGCAAATGCCGTTTCAGCTCTGCCGCATCTGTCTGCGCCGTTATATCTGTTTTGTTCAAAAGCACAAAGGCCTTTTTCTCCCGGATTTCTTCCATCAACCGGAAATCTTCTTCTGACAGCGGGCGGGAGCGATCCACGAGAAACAGAACCAGGTCGGCGGAACGAATATGCTCCACAGCACGCTCGATTCCGATGGTTTCCACAGTGTCGCCGCTTTCCCGGACACCGGCAGTGTCCAGAAGTTGAACCTTCAGGCCGTTTAAGTCCAACGTTTCCTCCAGAATATCCCGGGTGGTTCCGGGAATATCGGTGACGATTGCCCTGTTTTCCTTCAGAAGCGCGTTCAGAAGGGAGGACTTTCCGACATTGGGCTTCCCGGCAATCACAATTTTGGCGCCTTGACGGAGAATTTTTCCGGTTTGATAGGTTTTGGTCAGAGCCTCGGTTTTCTCATTTGCCGTCCGCAGTGAGCGGAGAAGCTCCTCCTGTTTCATCTCGCCGATTTCTTCGTCCGGATAGTCGATGACTGCCAGAATGTTTGAGATGACATCCAGCACCTGTTCCCGGATTTCATCCACCTTGTGTTTTAAACATCCGAAAAGCTGATTTTCCCCTGCATAAACGGAAAGTGCGCTTTCTGCCTGAATTACGTCAATCACGGCTTCCGCTTGTGAGAGGTCCATTTTTCCGTTCAAAAAAGCCCGTTTGGTAAATTCGCCGCCTTCCGCCAGCCGTGCGCCGCACTGCAGAATCCGGTTTAACACCATGTGAGTGACGGCATAGCCGCCGTGACAGGATATTTCAGCGGTGTTTTCTCCTGTAAACGAATGCGGAGCGCGAAAGACCGAAACCAGAACTTCATCGATTTTTGCTCCTTCTTCCTCCAGGATATATCCGTATACAATGCGGTGCGATTCCGCTTCCGACAACTTTCCGGAAAAGCAGGTCTGCACGATGGAAAGC
>CAKRUL010000359.1 GCA_934403665.1 uncultured Clostridia bacterium
TTCTCATGCCACACTTTTTTCTCATCCGGAGTAACATGAACATCCTCATCTGCCTCATGATTCATTTCCTCCTCATGCGCAATGTTCAAATTGGCACACAGTTTTCCGATTGTCTCATCCATCTTTCCCAGGTTCTCCGCCGATATGTCCGGTGGTCCATCGTTCTTCCAGCCTATCAATTCATACTCCACCGGCTCAAATGCTGACTTTTTACCGGGCAGAGTCCCACCCTCTGCAAGATGCAGCCCGATCAGGATCTTTGCCATTTCCTCAATGTTGGCAGATTTCGTTTCCGTGTATACCGGTATGGTTGCTCTGGAAGGTGCACTGCTACTACCAGTTGATCCAAACGCTCCAAAAGTCGCATAGTAGATTTTCCCTTCGTACCCAAACGATGCTACATTGTTCGAAAGAGGGTCGTTGTTCGTATAATACTTTGTCGAAAAGGAATACGAATACTCTTTTGTGTTTGATACGATCAGAGGATGCCAGTAACTTCCATTGTGCGCGATCATGGCGATTGCCCACCACTCCTCTGTGCTCCCGTCCGGTTTAAAAGAATACTGCTCCGCATTCTGTGATATTAAAAGATTTCCCAGTCCTGTTCTTGTGCCGAGTGCGAGAATCTTTGATGTTTCTGCCGTCGGTTCGCTGAGCAGATATTTTTGAGGATCCTTTTCTCTTTCCGGCAGTTCTCCTCCATCTGCAACATACAGATCAATAAGCTTTTTTCCTGCTTCCGTCATGCTGCTGTCTGTGTCCGCAACCGAATACGTGGTTTCACAGGTCGGTATATTCTGCGAACCGCTGAAGTTTTGCAGTGCAGACGTATAAGACGAAACATAATACTGAACACCGTCATATTCAAATGAAATGCTGGCTTTGTACGGTCTGTTCTCATCCTCCGACATCGTGCTTGCATAATCCTGAACCGTTGACACGACAATCGGCTTATACCATCCGCCCATCCGAGCGATCATTCCGATCGCCCACCATTTTTCTGTGTGATCATCAGGATTAAGTTTTAATGCGTAATATTTTCTGTTATTATTAGTGAACAGCAAAGATCCTGTATAGCTCTTTATGCTTTCCGCTGGTTCCGGTATTAAATAACTCGCCATTTTCTACCTCCTATAATTTCTGCCAGTATGAATAATTGATTCGCGCCATTCCTGACGGCGTGCTTGTAACCTGCGCTTCGATGCATGCCGCTGCAGGGCAAATGCGTGTACTTCCGAATGCCAAGCCCGGATTGGCGTCTGCATCTCCATTACAGATTGTCGCCGGCATGGTTGTATCAATGTCCGGTGTCGCTATCGTGATAATCCCAGTGCTCGGCAGTGGAATTGCCGTAAAATCATGGACAAAGCTTCCGCAGAGCAGGCGCGATCCGTTGATCTCTAATGCATTGCCCGAAAGTGTTCCACTCGATGCGACATCGCCAAGCACCGCAAAATCTCCGCGGTATGCATAATCCCCCTGCACATTTACAGGAGCATCCATCTTCACAACCGGAACCGGCTGAAGCTGTTCATCGTATTCATCTGCAGTCAGTTCAATATGTGTGGACATGTCCTGCTGCTGTGCCGTTCCGTTTCTTGTCGTGTATGTGTTTTTCGCAAAGTTTACACCGCCCCGAGTAACCTCAACACTGTTTCCTTCCCGGAATGCCTGTCTGGTCGTTCCTCCCTTTCCATCCTCCACATCCAGATACACGATCTTATACTCCGTTGTGGTAAATCCTCCGCCGGTGCTCATTTCAGAGATGGTCCACGTCACTTCTGCCGGATTGTCAAGATCTTCCGTCACCTTAACCCAATGCGCTCCGTTTCCGTACTTGAATTGATACACCTCGGCTGTAGACAGGTCAAAATAACACTCTCCGATCTGCGGTGGTGCAACCTCGACTGTTCCACCCGGTATACTTGAATCCTTTGGCGCCCCTTCTCCAACATACCTAAATTTCAGTTCAGCCCCATTGATTGACGCTGCAATATCATAATTAGCAAGATGAACAAGACTTTCCGGGCTCTTCTGTGTTTCAAGATGTATACTGCCTCCGGAAATATCGATTGACTCTGCTTTCACTGTGCCGTCCTCATCGACGTTGAATTTGTCACTTGCGATCGTAATCTTTTTTCCGGAAAGATTCAGTGCATTGCCGGAAATGATATTGAATACATCCTCCGCTTCAAGATCAATGTTGTCCGCCCCTGCTTTAAAG
>CAKRUL010000360.1 GCA_934403665.1 uncultured Clostridia bacterium
GGTCAGCGTTTCAAGAACATCCTTCAATTGTTCGCTCAGCAGAGTAGAGGAAGCTGCTTCTTCCGGTGCGGGCGCATCGGTATCTTTGATGAAGTCCCCTAAATGACTGTCCTCCTCTTCGCCGATCGGCGTTTCCAAGGAAACCGGATCCTGTGAAATTTTCTGAATTTCCCGAACCTTCTCTATGCTCATATTGAGTTCTTTTGCCAGTTCTTCGGGTGTGGGTTCTCTGCCCAGTTCCTGCAACAATTGCCGGGAGACCCGATGAAGCTTATTGATGGTTTCCACCATATGCACCGGAATGCGAATGGTTCTTGCCTGATCCGCAATGGCTCTGGTGATTGCCTGACGGATCCACCAGGTCGCATAGGTGGAGAATTTATATCCCTTCGTATAATCAAATTTTTCCACGGCTTTCATCAGACCAAGGTTGCCCTCCTGAATCAGATCCAGAAAGAGCATTCCTCTGCCCACATAACGTTTGGCGATGGAAACAACCAGCCGCAAATTTGCTTCTGAGAGCTTCTGTTTTGCAGCTTCGTCCCCCTCTGCCATTTTCTTTGCACATTCAATCTCTTCCGCAAGGCTCAAAAGAGGCACTTTTCCGATGTCTTTCAGATACATCCGAACATGGTCGTCAATCCCTACACCCTCGGATGAGATGATTTCCTCCATGTCCTCCGCTTCAAATTCCACATCTTCTTCCCGTGAGGAATCCTCTCCGGTGATTTCAACCCCCATTTTTTCCAGGCGCTCGTATATTTTTTCAATATCATCCACGCCGATATCAATGTCATTGAGCTTATCATTCAGCTCCTCCAGCGTGATTTTTCCCTTTTTCTTGGCAAGCTCCAGCAAATCTTTAATGGCTGCTTTCTTGCTCACTGTTTTTGACATCTAAATACTCCTTTCAAACAAAAAACCAAGCGATGGTGTCCAAAACGGTTTTTTATTCGTCTGCTATATTATTTCTATATTGTTTCAACAATCCGTCCAAATCGGCAAGATCCTTGGATTCCAGTATTTTTATCTTATCAAGAATCCCCTGCATGTTTGTGATCAGCTGGCAAAGTGCAAGCTGGTCATCATCATACTTCACCTCTTTGAGCATCAGTCTTGCCGCAATGTTCTGTTCCTGCGGTTCCAGCATAGAAATGGCGCTGTTAGCGTCAGCAACCGGATTCTGTTCATCTTTTAAAAGATGATACAGCTTCTTGTAAACCGGATTGATAAAGACAGATTCGTCTATCTGGGTCCGTTTTGCCAATGCAGGACGGTTCAGCAAAATATATATTATTTCCCCCTGCGCATGTTCCAAATTGCGCTTTATACGCTCTTCTTCTGTCATATTCTTTAATTTCTGATATTGTTTTTGTTCTTCTTTTTTGCGAATCCCGGTCACTTTTGCATTGGTCTGCTTTTTCAAATCAGCCCGAATGACATCTTCGCTCAAATTGAGCTCCGACGCAAGTTTTTTAATATAAAGCTCCTTTTCCAAAGGGTCGTTCACCTTCATCAGCTGTGCAACGGCATGCTTGGCATAGGCCACTTTCCCCTCAATGGAATAAGGATTGATTTCCTCTTTTTCCTTCTCCAGCATATGTTCGATATATGGTTTTGCTCCCGATAAAATATTCTGAAAATATTCTGCACCGTATTTCTTCAGAATTTCATCCGGATCTTTTCCGCCGGACAAAACGGGAACCTTTACTTTCAATCCCTCCCGCAGCAGAATATCACCGGCTTTCTTCAACGCTTCCTGCCCGGCATTATCGCTGTCATAGCACAGCAGAACCGTATCGGTATACTTTTTCAAAAGCTTGGCGTGATCCGCACAGAATGCCGTGCCCAATGAGGCAACCGCATTTTGGAATCCATACTGATAGAGGCTGATCACATCCATATACCCCTCTGCCAGAATCAAATAGTTTCTGTTTTTGTTTTTTGCAATATTTAAAGAAAAAAGATTCAAATGTTTCTGAAAAACCGGCGTCTCTCCGGTGTTCAGATATTTCGGCATTCCTTCCCCCATCACCCGTCCGCCGAAAGCAATAATATTGCCTCTTAAATCAATCACCGGAAAAATCACCCGATCCCGGAAGAAATCATAATAACCGTACTTTCCTCTGCCGATCAGACCGGCTCTTTGCATTTCCTCTTCCCGGTAACCCTTAGACTTCAAATGGCGAATCAGAGTATCGTTGCCCTTTCTGGCATAAC
>CAKRUL010000361.1 GCA_934403665.1 uncultured Clostridia bacterium
GTCCCATCTGTTTCACAGCATCCATAGTAATTCCCGCACGGGTGGAGCCGATGTTCACAGAGGAACAAACCTTGTCTGTGACGGTGAGCGCTTCGGAAATGGAATCCACCAAAAGCCGGTCTCCCTTGGTGAAACCTTTGTGTACCAGGGCGGAAAAACCGCCGATAAAGTCCACGCCGATTTCCTTTGCCGCCTTGTCCAGAGCAACGGCGAAATCAACATAGTTGTCCGTATCGGAGCTTGCGGCAACCAGAGAAATCGGGGTCACAGAAACGCGCTTGTTGATGATGGGAATGCCAAATTCTCTCTGAATATCATTTCCCGTTTTGACAAGATTTTTGGCATAGCGCGTGATTTTTTCATAGATTTTCTGCTGAGCCTTTTTCGGATCCGGGTCGGCACAGTCGTTTAAGGAGATACCCATCGTGATGGTGCGGATATCCAAATTCTCCTTTTCAATCATATTGAGTGTTTCAATTACCTCAAAATCGGAAAACATAGCTTTTCTTCCTTTCGTATGGCTTTGCGCAAGGCAGCCGGATTAGATACGGTGCATGGAATTAAAGATATCCTCATGGCAGATGACAATCTTTACACCCAGCTTTTCGCCTTTGCTTTCCAGCTTTGCTTTTAATTCCTCAAAGGAAATGGTGGCGTGCTGTACATCCACCAGCATAACCATGGTAAACAGTTCCTGCATAATGGTTTGCGAGATGTCAAGAATATTGACACCGCCTTCACTGAGGGTGCCGGAAACGCCGTGGATAATCCCGACGCTGTCTTTTCCGATTACGGTGATAACCGCTTTTTTCATTGGTATTCGTTCCTCCTCTTTTCCGGATAGAGAACCCTATGCCGGAATGATATCATATCATACCGCTTTTATCAATTTGCCAGAATGTCGAAAAAGCGGAATCCGCCCTTTCTTCCGCCTCACCTTTCGTGGTATTGACAGAGAACGGCTTATATGCCATACATTATATCGTGATTGTGCTGGAAATACAAGCGCAAAATTCAAACTTTCATAGCTTTCACAATTAATTTGCAATTATCCTCCAAAATTTGGGGAAATTGCTCCATAGGAAGCGGATTCTCTCCTTCTCCGACTTCCACCGTGAAAGCAGGAATCCGAAAACGGTCAATCACCCAGTCTTTCATTCCCGAATAAGAACTGAAGCCATCGGGAATACTGACCTCATAACCTGCCGCATCCGCCAGTTTATAGGCAATGCAGAGCGCTTCTTTGTGCTGCTTTCCGTCAAATTCATAATAAATTTCTTTTCCCTGCGCATGAAAGGCGATGACCATATTCGGCACTTCTGCACAGATGAGCTTCGACATGCTGTAAGTTTCCGGCTGATCCAAGGGATGAAAGCCGATGAATCGGGAGGCACAGGGGCCGAGTATGCCGGTCTCTTCTTCCAAAAGCTTTCCCTCATAAAATTTGGCGGGGTAATTGTGATTTAAGTCAACACCGTTTGCATTGCTCTGCCAGTTCAGTTCCTTGTGCTGCTGAGCGTATTCCACGCCGTCAGGGTTCACCATGGGGACGATGTCCAAAGTGCAGGCAGAGAGCAGACGGGAGGCGTTTTCTCCGCAGAAAGACCTGCCGGTCATCACACAGTCGGCAAGATCGGAGACAAACTGAACCAAGAGCGCAGAGGTGATCCACTCCATACCGTGATGGGCGCCGTTTAAATGAATATGATTTCGGCCTTTTCCCATACGGATCCGCAAAAGATCTCTTTTTTCCACCGATCTTCCGAAGGTATCAATATGCAGGAGGGGATATTGCCCGGAAAGGCGTTTTAAATCCGCCGTGAGCTTATTGTAGTTATAGTTGATATAGTTTTCGTACATTCAAGAATGCCGCCTTTCTGTTTTAGAATTTGCAAGATGTGCTTCTTTTCGTCTCTTTTCATATATATGTGAAAAAGAAAACCTTAGAAGATATTTTCCGAAAAGAATCTGTCAGCATTGCAGGAAGACCAGAGCAATCGGAAAAAAAACAGAATAATCATGAAAAACAGCAAAATAACCCGGAAAAACCGGGATAAAACCAATATATATGACGAAAAAGAGGATATTTTTTCAGATTTCCAATTGACCGTGGACAGGATTTATAGTATAATAAATAAACATCTGGGCATTTTAAGAAATTCGGCAGGAAGCAGTTGAGAATCGAATCTGTCTCATCACCGGATTGTGC
>CAKRUL010000362.1 GCA_934403665.1 uncultured Clostridia bacterium
GTATTTACGGTGCAGGAAAGACGATGGATGAAACGTTTGGTTTGATTGAAACGGTGGAAAAGGCAGCGCAGATTTATATGCTTACCGCGCATCTTCCGAGAATCAACACGATTCAGGATCGGGAGCTTGTGGAACTGGCCGAGTTTTTTGGCGTGAAATACCGGAAGGATTTTTTGAATCTTTAAAAACAAACGGGGGTGTAAAAAGCAGCTTTTTACACCCCCGGATTTTTGAAAAAATCGGTCAATCGCAAGCAAGAAAATAGGCATCCGTTTTTTTGATCTGAAATTCCATGGCATTGGTTGTCTGATGCCGCTTGGTTCAATGGATCAAAGAAGGATGGATTCATGAGCATTTTGGTGCAGGATGGACAAGAAATTTGCCCCTGAAAAACATATGGGTTCAACTCCCTTTCAGGAAATCGTGCAAGGCATTGAGCTGCTTTTTGGTGATGCGGCTTCCGTCTTGATACAGCTGAGCCAGTTTGTCCGGGTTCCGTTCAAAACGTCCGATTTCGACGGGGCTTTCCGGACGAATGACGAAGGCACTGCCCTCCGTCTCTAACTTTTTTATATAGGCGAGTGTTTCGTTATAGACGAGATGCCTGCGCTCCATAGCCTCTATCAGTTTTGGATATTTTTTGTATTTTGCTTTCAACAAAGGCAGTGTGGAGGTCGGTTTTTTGTGGTATCCCTGGTGCTGTGTCAAAACAATGACATTTTTTGCGTTGCCGTCCAATATGGATTTGCGTATCGGTATGGGGTCGGCAATGCCGCCGTCCAGAAAAGGCATGTCATGGTATGGAACAATGTTGGAAATTAAGGGCAGAGACATCGAAGCTTCAATGGGCTTATAATCCTTTTCCAGATCGGGAACAGGAAAATATTCGCAACAACCGGTAATGCAGTTTGTGGCGCCGACCAACAGTTTGTTCGGAGCGTTGCGATAGGCTTCATAATCAAGCGGTTCCAACCGGTTTGGGATAATATCAAACAACATTTCGATTCCGAACAAAGAGCCTTTTTTCAGCAGATTTCCGAGACTGAGATATCGTTTGTCTTTGATGTGGATGGTGTTGATTCTGTAATTCCTTCGATATTGGTGTGAAAGATAGGAAACAGCGTTGCAGGCACCGGCAGAAACCCCAACGATGTATGGAAATTCTATTTTTTCTTCCAGAAAAACATCGAGAACGCCGCCGGTAAAGACGCCGCGCATTCCGCCGCCTTCCAGAACAAGACCGATTCGATTCATATGATTCCCTCCGTTACTTTTTCTTTTGTTTCACATAAAATTTTTTGTTTTCCATAAAGAACGGAAAAGCATCCCACAGAGCAAAGTTATGTGCCTGAAAAAAGGAGTCGGAACTCAGAGCGTTCTTTCTCCAGGAGCAATTCCGTTTTTCCAGTTCTCATAAAAGGGAACCTGCTCCACACCAAACTCTTTTCCGTTCAAATACTCCAGAATCCCTCCGGACTCCCGAAAAGAAAATTTCAATTTGTAAGAATAAAGGAACTGATACTTTGTCTTAAAGGGCATCTGTGCCAGCTTGCCATATTTCGTGTCCCCGAGAAGAGGATGACCGATGCTGGCAAAGTGTGCGCGGATTTGATGGGTCCGGCCGGTAATCAGATGAACCTCCGTCAAAGAAAGATTTTGCCGGTACTCCAGCACTTGATATTCCGTCACAATGGGTTTTGCGTCCTTGAAAGGCGTTTTGGATACGGTGACGGTGTTTTTCTCGCTGTCTTTTTTCAGATAACCTTTCAGCACTCCTTTTTTCGGTTGAATCTGCCCCAAGGCAATACATAAATAGTATTTGTCAATTTCGTTATTTTTGATTTTTTCATTGATGATTTTCAAAGCTTCCGCATTTTTTGCCGCAATCACAATACCGCCGGTGTTTCGGTCGATTCGGTTGCAGAGGGAAGGGCGAAAGGCATGCTCGTTTTGCGGAGCATATTCCCCTTTCTGATACAAATAGGCGAGAATATGATTGATGAGAGTGTGAAGGGATTCCTTGTCATCACTGTGAACAATCATGCCTTGCCGTTTATCCACCAACAGGATATTTTCGTCTTCGTATAAAATATGCAGATCCGGCTTGATTTTCAGAAAAGCGGTTTCCTCTTCGATGGGTTCAAAAAATTCATCGTTGATATAGAGCTGGACCGAATCCCCCTCCTGCAGACGGTAGGCGATTTCC
>CAKRUL010000363.1 GCA_934403665.1 uncultured Clostridia bacterium
CGTCTAAAAGTGCAAGCACTTCCTCGCTTGATATTGGCGGAAGGAGCTTTTGTAAAAACTCCCTGCCTTTTGAAGCGACCTTTTCAATGAAATACAGAGGATTGAGGATGGAAAGGAAAATATCTTTTTCCGCAAACAGTTCCGTAACATCCTGCTGCCTGAGCTGCAAGGTATCAAACGTGATTGCCGTCAAGTCCTTTTGCCGCCGGCGCGTAAGGGTATGCACTTCGCCGTTTTCATCGACAAGCTTAACCTCTACGCACATTTCCTTCGACTCGGTATTTTGCAGTCTGTCGCTGCTATGCTCACCCCAAAACGGGCTGCCGCAAAACGCATAAGAAATTGCATCTGCAATCGTTGTTTTCCCTTCGCCGTTTGAGCCGGATATATATGCGAGGCGGTCCAAATCCACCTCGTAAGCCTCTTTAAATCTCTTAAATCCCTCCATCTTAACACTAAGAATACAAAATTTTTTTATTTGTTCCCTCATAAAACGAACCTCCTGTTTGTTTACGCCGCAATTTCGTAGGAATCAAGCACGACATATTCGCCGTAAGCATTTTTGCCTCTGCGTCCTTTGACATTCCGCAGCTTTGTCCCCACTTTAATATTGTGATCAACGCCTTGCATAAAAGCAGTATTGCTATTTCCGTCTTTGAAAATAACAAATTTGCTTTGTGCTTTTTCGCCTTCTCCCTGCACGCGTACATCCTTAATTTCATAGATATTGTTTTGCGGTGCGGCCGCCTGCCCGTTTTGAACAGGTGCAGTAGGCTGTTGATTGGAATTTTGCTGTTTTGGTGCAGGTGCAGTTTGTTTTCCACTTGCATTTGCCTGCAATCCAAACACTTCCGCAACAATCCTGTTGTACTCATATTCCAGCTTTTCCCTTACGGCTTTGTCAGAATCGTCAACCACAAAACTTCTGCCTTGCCTTTTTGCTTTCACCCATACAGGCTTCATCTTATACATATATCTTCCGACATTCCATTTTACCGCAGTCCGCTTAAAGGCGTCTGAGATACCTCCCTTGATGGATTCAACATCGGTATTTTCCGCCCCGTCCGATTTATCAATCCACTCTTTGCGTTCCTCATCATAAATAGATAAAACGCAAAGCTGTGATTGTATCTGCTTGGTTGTAACTTTGCCTTTGTCCTCGACTTTTTCAACGTATGTATGCCAAGGGGTATAACTGTCTTTCCAGTTGTTCTGGCCTACAACATTGTCAAGCCGGTCTGCAATCGCTCTCGCATCCAGATATGGAACGGCAAATCCCTCCAGCTTTTCCTTGTCAACATATTGCAGTCTCCAATTTACATCGGAATACGGAAAAGGACGTCTCAATTCCTCAAAAAACTCGTTTTCCTTCATACAATTAACCTCCGTTTTTAAAGATAAAGTCCTTCAGTGTTTTGCCGCTTGGAATGAGAACACTTTCATAATAATACGCAGTATCCTTATCCTTCAAATGCTCCAGCATGGTTCTGTACTCCATATTCAGCTTTGTGTGATCCGGATAATACCTGTCGTTATTGTCCGGCATCGCAAAGATGTAATACGGAATACCGTTTAGCTGCCTTAACGATTTGATTTTCGGCATAGCATTGGCGCCTATACACATATTAAATCCGCTTACATTGGAAAACGGATATTTATATAACTTCGTATTTTCACGAAGAGGCCCCATATCTGCCACTGCAACCTGTACTTCCACAATTTTGTTATTCGTGTCAAGTCGGAATCCGAAAAGCATTCTCGGAATAGGGAAGTTCGGATATTTTGTCTTTTCATAGCATATATCTGCATGAAAACTTCCCAAATCTACCGCCACAAACTTATCGCCGTTCTTATTTTCCCGATATGATACGCATCTATCCGGCAATATTCCCGTTTCAACAGCAGTAACCTCAATACTATTGCTTATCAGTTTTGAAAATGTATTCATTGAAATCACTTTGTGTTTCACAGTTTTGCCTCGATAGTCGTCAACAACAAGGTTCAAATCCTCATTGACATAAAATCTTAACCCTGTTATATGGTTCATTTATGCCGCCTCCAATCGTTCCGCTATGCAAAATTCATCCTTTAACTCCTGCAATTTAACTTTGTACTTATCAAATAGCATAATTACGCCGCAATACAATGAAAACGCACTATAATAACAGTTATAATCAAGCCATACCTCAATGCGGTCTCTTT
>CAKRUL010000364.1 GCA_934403665.1 uncultured Clostridia bacterium
CTGAGTAAGAAAATGGCGGCCGGTCTGGTTGTCATGTGTATGATGCTCTCCTCGGTGGTCGGGTTCGGAGGCGGCTATCTGGCAGCGAACCGGGACAGTGACACGCAAACGGTTGCTTCGGCAAGCCAGGTGTCCTCCTCCGGTCTTGTGAATACTGCACTGTTCAGCGGAAGCAGTCTGAGCGTGGCGCAGATTGCTGAAATGAATCAGGACACGGTGGTAGAAATCACGACAGAGACGGTGGAGACCAACCAAATGCTGCGCCAGGTGATTCAAAGCGGTGCAGGAAGCGGTGTCATCGTGTCATCCGACGGCTATATCGCAACCAATCACCACGTCATCGAGAATGCAAGCAAAATCACGGTGCGTCTCCATAACGGCGAAAGCTATGAGGCAACCTTGGTTGGAACGGACGCAAAGACGGATATTGCAGTGATTAAAATCAAGGAAAGCAACCTGAAGGCGGCGACCATCGGTTCTTCTGCAGATCTGCAGGTGGGCGAGCTTGCGGTGGCAATCGGCAATCCGTTAGGACAGCTGGGCGGAACGGTAACCGACGGAATCATCAGTGCTCTTGACCGGCAAATCACGATTGACGATACGACGATGACCCTGCTTCAAACCAATGCGGCAATCAATCCCGGTAATTCCGGCGGAGGGTTGTTCAACGGCAAAGGAGAATTGATCGGAATTGTCAATGCAAAATCTTCCGGTGAGGGGGTTGAGGGCTTGGGGTTTGCCATCCCGATTGATACGGCAAAGGATATTATCAAACAGCTGACGCAGTATGGCTATGTCAAAGGCAGAGTGGATTTGGGCATGAGCCTTGTAGATGTCAGCAATATTCAAACCGCCTGGATTTACAGGGTCGGGGCGCTCGGCATCTATGTTCAGAAAGTTGAACAGGGCTCCAATGCGCAGAAGGCAGGCTTCCAGTCCGGCGACCGAATCCTTGCGATTGACGGAACGGAAGTTTCCAGCAGTTCTGCTTTGAAGCAAAAGCTGGATCATTATCAGGTTGGCGATTCCGTCACCTTCACCATCTCCAGAAACGGGCAGACTGCAAGTCTCAGGATGAATCTTGCGGAATATGTTCCCTCGAAATAAAAAAGCACAGCAAAGGGTGCCGAAAACCTTGTCTTCGGCACCCTTTTTGTGTTTCTGCAACGGTCTTTTTCTATGCCTCGAGCTCCAGAGAGACAGGGCAATGGTCGCTTCCCATAATCTCTGTGTGGATAGAAGCTTCCTTGATGCGGTCTTTCAGCCGTTCGGATACAATAAAATAGTCAATCCGCCAGCCGGCGTTTTTGGCGCGGGCGCTGAAACGATAGGACCACCAGGAATAGACACCTTCCGCCGTCGGATACCTCCATCGGAAGGTGTCCAGAAAGCCGCTGTTTAAAAGCTCGGTCATTTTTTGCCGCTCCTCATCCGAAAAACCGGCATTTCCGCGGTTTGGTTTCGGATTTTTTAAATCAATTTCCTGGTGAGCGACATTCATATCGCCGCATAGAATGACGGGTTTTGTCTGATCCAGTTCCTTTAAGTAATTCCGCAGATCATCATCCCATTTCATGCGGTAATCCAGGCGTTTCAAGCCCTCCTGTGCATTCGGCACATAGACGTTCACAAGAAAAAAGAATTCAAATTCCAGCGTGATGGCGCGGCCCTCGTGGTTGTGTTCTTCCTGCGGAAGACCGTATGTCACGCGGAGGGGCTTTTTTTTGGTGAATACCGCTGTTCCGGAATACCCTTTTTTCTCTGCGCTGTTCCAATACGGAAGATAGCCCGGAAGATCGACCTGCGCTTGTTCCGGCTGCATTTTTGTTTCCTGCAGACAGATGATGTCCGCCCCAAGAGAGTCTGCGGATTCCAGAAAGCCCTTTTGCAGGCAGGCGCGGAGTCCGTTTACATTCCATGAAATCAGTTTCATTGATTCTGCTCCTTTTTTGATGCTTCTTGTCTTCATCATATCATGTTCCGGTCTTTTCTTCAACCAAAATAAAACAGAATCCAAAAACCGGTTGGCAAAAAAAGAAAAGTTGAAATTCATCGGGTGAAATGATAAAATAAATCTTGAAAGTGAAGAAGAAAGTGAAGAGACAGACGCATGAATCAATTCAAAGGAATCACAATCATCAGTGATATGGATGGCACTCTGTTAAACGATCAAAAGAAAATCAGTGCACAAAATCGGGA
>CAKRUL010000365.1 GCA_934403665.1 uncultured Clostridia bacterium
GAATGGACGCAAGGGCTCGGCATTCTGGGCTTTCCCTTCTGCCGTCTCTGTCTCACGCAGTATCAAAACCTTCCTGCCATTCAGTCCGTTTCCTTGTTCGGCAGTTATTTTCTCTCTTTTCTGCTCGTTTTCGGCAATGCCTGTATCGCATATTGTCTGACTGATTTCCGACAAAAGGGCAAAAAATGGCTGTCGATTGCTTTGGCTGTGTGTCTGCTGAACCATTGCTACGGGCTGTATCAAATCAATCAGGAATCCGATGACGCAAAACCGCTGAAAGCAGTTCTGATACAGGGCAACATCTCCTCCCATCAAAAGTGGGCAGACAATACGGCTGCCACCATCTTTCAGACCTATGAAGCCTTGACAAGACAAGCATTGGAAAAGGAACAGCCGGATCTTGTCATCTGGCCCGAAACCGTTCTTCCCTTTGATTTGAATGATACCGTCTATTTGCAGAAATTAAAAAAGATGGCTGCCGATTTTCAGACTCCTTTGATGGTCGGAGGATTTTACTATGACAAGTCGGAGCAAAAGGATTATAACACTGTTTATGAGATCCAAACCGACGGACAAATCAGAGCGCCCTTGTACGCCAAAAGAAAGCTGGTTCCCTTCGGCGAGTTTCTCCCCTTTCGCAAGACACTGGGGCATCTTTTCCCCATCTTAAAGGATATCAATGCAACCGGCAGTGACTTGACAGCCGGGAAAGAGAGCATTCCCAATGTTCTTCCTATGCTCGGAAGCATTGGCTCTCTGATCTGTTTCGACTCTGTTTTTCCGCAGATCGCCCGGGAAAGCGTGAAAAACGGCGCCGGCTTTTTGACTCTTGTCACAAACGATTCCTGGTTTCAAGACTCCGCAGGCGTCTATCAGCACAATGCGCATGCCGTTCTGCGTGCCGTTGAAAACCGCCGCTGGATTGCCAGAGCCGCAAACACGGGAATCTCTTGCTTCATCAGCCCAAAAGGAGAAATCAGAGAGGCGCTTTTACCGCTCACAGCCGGCTATACCGTATCCGAAATCTTCCCATCCTCCGGGAAAAGCCTTTATACCAAAATCGGAGATTTGTTCCTCTATGCAGGGGTGATCTATCTGTTATGGATCGGAAAGGAGAAAAAATGGAAAACCTTCTCACGAAAACGGCTTCCTTCGCACTCAGCGTGTTAGCACAATATATCCGACCGGGCGACCGCGTGGTGGATGCTACCGTCGGAAACGGCAAGGATACCTTAAAGCTGTGTCAGCTGGTTGGAGAAACCGGAACCGTTTATGGATTTGACATTCAGCCGCAAGCGCTTCATAACGCCGCTTCTCTTTTGCAGGAAAACGGCTGGAACAATACACAGCTTTTTCGCGCATCTCATGCCGAGATTGCAAAACTGGTCCAAGAAAACATTCAGGCGGCAATTTTTAATCTTGGCTATCTGCCGGGCGGCAGTCATTCTGTGACAACCTGCGTGAAGGAAACCAAAAAGGCCATTCTCGCCTGTCTGAATCTTCTGAAAAAAGACGGTGCACTTGCCGTTGTATTCTATCCCGGTCACCCGGACGGAGCGGAGGAAAAAGCACAGCTTCTGCCTTGGGCTTCGGGCTTGGATGCGCGTTGTTTTCACTGTGTTCACGCAGAGATGATTAATCAGTCTGCCGCGGCACCGTCTGTTTTATTCCTCACAAAAAAGAAGGAGGGGACTTTTTTTGAACCATAAAACCGTCCGTTGCATTTTTGCACTGACTGCCTCTGTTTGTCTGTTCTTTGCTCTGATTCCGTCTCTTTTTTTCGGCATTTGGAATATCGGTGTTCCGGCACTGTATGCATTGGGAATCGGGATGCTTCTGTTTCTGTTCTTTCGGGAGAAAACAGCACTGTTTTGGCAAAGACACCGCAGACTGCATATGCTTTTTGTTCTTTTCTGCTGGCTGGCGCTCGGCGCTTTTTGCTTCGCCAATATTCTGCTGGTGCAATATGCCTTCGGAAAACAGCCGTCCTCCGCAAACGCAAAGGACACGGTTGTCGTTCTGGGATGTCAAATTCTCGGAGACCGCCCTTCCCTTTCTCTGCAAAAGCGGTTAGAAAAAGCGGCAGAATATTTGACCGAATTTCCGGAGGCAAACTGCATTGTAACCGGAGGCGTCGGAACAGGAAAGCAATATTCGGAAGCGGAAATTATGAAACGCTATCTGACGGAACAAGGC
>CAKRUL010000366.1 GCA_934403665.1 uncultured Clostridia bacterium
GGACACAGCAGAGTTTGTTGGAGAAGGTGAAGGATAGGGTGAGCCGGCAGTTTCAAATTTATGTATACACACGACCTTAAAAGACGGCGGTTTTTGCCGAAGAAAAAAGGCACAAAAGTTTTCTTTTGTGCCCGGAGGGATTTACAGATTACAAAGATGATCCAGCAATTGCTTTGTGAAGGTTTGGATGAGCTGCGCCATTTCAGCTTGGGAGGCAGAGAGGGTCTCGTATGCCTTTTCAAATTCCGATACGGATGCAGCCAATTGCCCTTGGGAATCTGAGGAGCTTTCCATTGCTGAAAGAGAGAGTTGCGCTTTTTGAACGGTTGTTTGCAGTTCGCTCAGCGTTTTGGTATAAACAGCGGAATCAAGTTTGAGAGAAGCTGTGATTTGCTGTATCTCCTGTTCGCTTGCTTTTTGTTCCTCCAGCTTTTGTGTGACGGTTTGGAGAAGTGATTTACACTCGCTTATTTCAGCGGAGGAAAAACCGCCCAGCTGATTCCGGCGAAAAATGATTTCGGAAAAACGGGTGTAGTAATCCGAGAGCAAAACCGTTGTGTCAATAAGGGCGGAGCAGTGATTGAGAAGCTGTGCGGAAGCCCGGGTTTGTTCTATGGAAGTGAGGTTGGATTTCATAGCGATTTTCCACCCCAAATCATCCGCATTTTGATTGTAGCCGGCAAGGAAAGTGTTTATGGCTGTTTGAAGTTTTTGCAACGTTTCATCCGCTTTTTGTAAAGAGCTCTTTCCTTTGGCAAGCGTATCTTCTAAATCTTTGAAATTGGTTTTAATACCGTTTTTTTCCGCTTTATTCATACAGGTAGAGAAGGAGACGTTTGCCGCCCGATCGTTCTCAAACATTGTGTCAAGATGTTCCTGCGTAATGCCGAGAGAGGGCAGGTTGGTGACATAAATGATTGCATTGGGCAGAATTTGTTGTTGAATCGTGAGCAGAGTTTCTGCATTTTTCACCAGTTGTTCTTTGCCGTTTTTCACCTGCTTCTGAAAGTTTTCTTCCCCCATAGATGTTTGGGCGCTTAGAAGAGAAGCTTCATTTTCTGATATGTGCATGTGATATTGGGCAGCTGTTGTTTCGCCGGAAAGCTGCAGTAAAAAGGCTATGCTTTTCAGATCTAAAATAAGCTGTTTTTTCGCTTTCTGCGGTGAGGTGCAGCCTCCCAAAACGATGGTGCATGCGACAAAAAGCGGAATCAGCCGCCGTAAATTTTTTCTCATTGTGTCTCTCCTTTTCAGCCGCATAAAAACACAGCGGCGGGGATTTTTTGCTTTTTCGATGTTTCCTGCTATAGGCTGTAGCAGCCAAGGAACGTCTTGACACTCCAATTATAATCAGAGCATTTCCGGATATTTTCCGCAATGGCGGCGTCCAGTTCGGATACGGTATCGATTGCATTTAGATAGATTTCAGAATCTCTTGTTTTTTCGTATTTCATCATATCATCATTCAGATGATAAATTTCTTCCAGATTTTTCTTCAGAGCGACAATGGTGCCGTTCAGTTCGGAGAAGTCGAGGTTTATTTTTGCGGCAGTGTTCTGAATTTCTGCAGCAGAAGCGGAAAAGTCCTCCAGTTTTTGGGAAAGACTGTCTAACTGTTTCCGGTATTTTTCTGTAAAGTGATTGGTGTGCTCGGAGGTTGTTGCTGCATCATATGATAATTCTATGTAATGGTCATAAAGTGAATCGTGCATGTCAATTGCCAGATTGGTCAGCTGATACAAAAAGGAGGAAAGGCGGGCTCCATCCTTGAAATCGTTCACCATCCGTTTGTTTTGAAAACTTCCTTTGAAGTTTTCGAGGTGCTGGATGCAGGCATCATAGTAGAGATTGGAAAGGTCACAGGTGCGCTCCAGCTTGTAATCGGAAGAAAGAAAATAACCGGAAAATTGCTGTGTATCTGTTTTTTTGCCGTACTGCTTCAGCGTTGAGAAATTTTCTTTCAGGGAAGAGAGCATATATTCATATTTTTCAAAAATTTCATTTAACGAGGATTCGTCTATACCGGGAGCATGCATCAAACGGATTCCTTCCTGTATGACCCCCATTTTTTCCTTGCTTTTTTGCAGATCATTCATATTTTCCGCTATCTCAGAAAGCGTTTTGTTCATGTTGAGCGCTATGAATCGATCCGACAGCAGAGGAAATCCGTCTGTATAAAACTCGAGAAGAT
>CAKRUL010000367.1 GCA_934403665.1 uncultured Clostridia bacterium
CCAAATCTCCGCGTTCCAATCCTTTGATCAAAACCTCGGCAGAGGCGACATTCGTTGCCAGAGGAATATTATGCACATCGCACAGGCGGAACAAAGCGTTGACATCCGGTTCATGCGGCTGAGCAGTCAAAGGATCGCGGAAAAACAAAACCAGATCAATTTCATTGTATGCGATTCTGGCTCCTATTTGCTGATCCCCTCCCTGCGGTCCGGATAAAAAACGATGAACAGGAAGGCCGGTAGCCTCGGCTACAAGTCCCCCGGTCGTCCCGGTGGCATACAGCGTGTGGTTCTTTAAAATCGGCTTATAGGCTATGCAAAACTGAACCATCAATTCTTTTTTCATGTCATGTGCAATCAATGCGATATTCATATGTATTCACCTCATTTGTTATTTATCGGCACCGTCTGCGAAAGAAACAGCGGGAAGAACCGCTCAATTTTGTAATGGGGATATTCTCCCCCAGAATTCTTTTGGCAATATTGCGAAATTCTTTTCCTGCCTTGGAGGAAGAATCATTGACGGGAAGAAGATTCCGCTTCAAACTTTTCAGCACTGTTTCGTCCTCCTCCACAATGCCGATCAAAGGAATTTGAAGAAGATTCAAGATTTCATCCACGCTGAGCATGTCACCGCGGCGCATCATCTTCGGTCTGGCACGATTGATCACCAAGCGCATCTCCCGCATATTAGCTGCCTCCAAAAGAGAGAGAATCCTGTCACTGTCACGCACAGAGGTCATCTCCGGATTCACCACAATCAATGCGCAATCAGCAGACGCAACTGCGCTTTGAAAGCCTTTTTCCATTCCGGCAGGACTGTCAATGATAATATAATCATACTGTTCTCTGAGACGGCGAAACATTTTTTTGAACTTCTGCGGCTCCAGAGAATCTTTTCCGATTGTCTGTGCGGCCGGAAGAATATCCACTCCGCCATACCCTTTTAAGGTAAACACTGCTTTTTCCACAGAGCATTTTTCTTCCAGCACATCCATAATATCATAAACAATGACATCGTGAATGCCGACAGCCAAATCCAAATTCCGAAGCCCGATATCCAGATCCGCCATCAAAACCCGTTTTCCCATTTTGGCAAGCGCCACGGCAATGTTAGAAACGGCAACGGTTTTTCCGACGCCTCCCTTACCGGAAGCAACAACAATTATCTTCCCCATTTTCAGCGACTCCTTTATGCTTATCAAAGCTATTATAGCACAGGCCATCTTTAAAGTCTATCTTTTTTTCAGCTTGCAAGCATGCAAAAAATCCAATCAATTCAACAAGGTCAGCGGATCATTCGTTTCAATATACTCCAACATATCCCCTGTGAAATTCTTTGCAATAATATCTCTGGCAACCGGTGCAATACTGTTCCCGTGTGCACCGTGCTCCACGATAACCGAAATGGCGATCTGGGGATTTTCATAAGGTGCAAAGCAGGTGAAAATTCCGTTTGCAGACCCCTTCGGCACCTCCGCACTTCCCGTTTTTCCACCCACACGGATCTCAAAATTCCGGAACACATTGCTTGCCGTTCCGTCCTCGGTCACCGAGCGCATTCCTTCCATCACTGCTTTATAATTCTGCGGCTTCATCTGTATGGAATCCAGCACCTTCGGCATGCTTTCGCTGATAACGTGAGAAGAATCATATTCCTTGACCTTTTTCACCAGATGCGGCTGATACCTGGTGCCGCCGTTTGCCAGAGTGCTGATATAATTGGCAAGCTGAAGCGGCGTAAACAGGTTGTCCGACTGACCGATAGCTGCCTGAAGCGTATTCCCGGGCCACCAGGTTGTGTTCATCTTCTTGCTATATTCCGGACCTGCGATAACCCCCTTCGCTTCTCCCGGCAATTCGATTCCGGTCAACTGCCCCAAACCGAACTTTTTGGTATATTCATTCAATTTTTCAATGGTCAGCAATCTTCCTGCCTCATAAAAATAATAGTTGCAGGAGTTCTTAATCGCATTTGCCACCGTCATCGGATCGGTATGAGCACGCCCGGTATCGGTATAAATCCAGCATGCCGGCGTGTAACCGCTGGAAGCATAATAGCGATAGATGCCCTTGCAGTCAAACCGGGTCTGCGGCGTGACAATCCCTTCCTCCAAAGCGGCGATTGCCGTAACCATTTTAAAGGTGGAACCCGGCGCATATGTGCCCTGAAT
>CAKRUL010000368.1 GCA_934403665.1 uncultured Clostridia bacterium
TGCAATAGGACTTAAAAATTTTGCTGAAATGATAAATGTCACAATAGCCCAAGCGTTCGGCAATCTCGCTGATGGAGAACAGGTTTGTTTTTAAATAGCGCTTTGCCCATTTGATTCGTATAATCTCACGGTATTTCAGCGGAGTGAAGCTGGTATGCAGAATAAACTGTTTGCGAAAGTAAGATTCGCTCATCAAACACATTTTTGCCAGCTGCTGGGTGGTGATTTTTTTATTGAAATTTTTATTAATATACTCGATTGCCAGTTCAATCGGAGAGCTTTTGGAATGATCAATCGCGTTTTTTTCGTACTGCGTGCAGATGGCAAGAAAAATTTCGCCCAAAATAATTTTTGCCCACATTAGAGAAAAAGGAGAGTTTTCTTCCCAGATTTTCACAAGAATATTGACCTTTTTTCGGAAATAAGTGCTGTCTCCCGCACTGAAAAAAGTGGGGAGTCCGAATTTTTTAAAACTGCTTTTTTCATTGAGCAAAAAAGCCGTTGTAATATACTCGGAAGGGCAGTCCCCCGTTTCCACAGAATATAAGCTTCCTTTTTCCACAATCAGAAAATCATTTTCTTTAAAAGAAAATACTTTTCCGTTCTGATCGGTATAGGTCCCGAACCCTTTTGTAAAATAAACAAATCCGCTGCTGGAACGGCCGCTCTTGAAAATACATTTAAAATGTGGTTCTTCCACTTTTCTCAAGATCACAGAGATGGAATCAATCACCAGTTCTCTGTAAAATTCATCGTTCATAAAGGGGGTTCCTCCTTTGTTCTGAAGTCTGATTAAAATTATAATATAAAAGACAAAAAGTTTCAAGTAAAAAATCGTTTTATACAAATTATGAGCGAAATGCACATTGAAATCAAGTGGGGTTGTGGTTACAATGATTTTAGAAGAGAAGAAAGGGGTTTGGTTTTTATTTTACGATTTGAGGATTATATCATAAACGGGGCAGAGCTGAAAGAGACAAATCCTTTGCCTGATATCAAGAATTTGACGTATATTCATGCGGATTATGAATTGACGGAGAATATTGCGGAAGAGGAAAAGGAACATATCGGCAAGGGAATGCTTCGAACCATTCTGCCGTACAAGATACAAGATCATTACACCAGAGAGCGTATTCCAAGAAAATACAAAGCTGCGGTTCTGGAAAATGAATCGATAAAAGCAGTCTTTCTGCTGGAGCTCGGCGGAAGATTGTGGTCGCTGTATGACAAGAAAAAGAATCGGGAGCTTCTGTATGTCAATTCTGTCTTCCAGCCGGCGAATCTGGCGCTGCGAAATGCATGGTTTTCTGGCGGTGTGGAATGGAATGTGGGTATCAAGGGGCACAATCCCTTGACCTGCGAACCGCTCTTTGCGCAGAGCATCGACGGCAATATTCTCAGAATGTATGAATATGAGCGCATCCGGGATATTGTCTATTCGGTTTCGGCAATGCTGGACGGGGATAAGCTTCTGATAAAAATCCGGATTGAGAACACATCCGACAAAGAGAAATACATGTATTGGTGGTCAAATATCGCAGTGCCCGAAGAAGAAGGCACCCGAGTGATTGCTCCGGCAGACACGACTTTCCGCTGTTATTACAGCAGCGACCATTACATATTGGATAAAACCACCAATCCCATCAGCGAGGGAATTGACATCTCCTATCCCCAGAATCTGCGCATGTCACAGGACTTTTTTTACAAGATTCCGAAGGATCGGAACAAATGGATTGCAAGCGTCGACGCTGAAGGAAAAGGACTGCTTCATTTTTCCTCTGACCGCTTGATCGGGCGAAAGACCTTTCTGTGGGGACAGGGAAACGGCGGAAAACGCTGGAACTCCTGGCTTTCCAATGGGGAGGATAAATACATCGAAATCCAGGCAGGTCTTTTGCATACACAGCTGGAACACTTCGTGATGAAGGAACACTCCGTTCTCGAGTGGACAGAATGTTATACAGCATTGGACTGCGACCCCGAAAAGGTACATTCCGGCGATTGGAACATTGCTGTAGAAACGGTGGAGAATCAGCTTCATGAGAAGTTTGACATTCGTTCCATTGATGATTATGCGGATCGGTTGTTTGTGGAAAAAGAAGGCGAGCTTAGACATTACGGCTCCGGCTGGGGCGCTTTGGAAAATCAGGTTCGGGAGAAAACAAAGC
>CAKRUL010000369.1 GCA_934403665.1 uncultured Clostridia bacterium
GTAAAATTAAGCTGGACAATTAACAAGGCAAAACCGGCAGGCGCTCCGAATGTCACAAGAATCAAATCGGCAGACAAAACGCTTGCAGATGCAAATCTTACGGCAGAAGCCTTCAGCGTGGCCGGCGCGGTGCAATGGGTTGCGGACGATGGTGTAACACCGCTTAACCCGTCAACGGTTGTTGAAGCAAACAAATATTATAAATGGCTTTTCACCCCAACGGATACTGATAATTATGAAACGCTGACGGGTACAATTAAGTTGTATTCAAAATCCACAGGCGGCGGTGGCGGAACAACTCGCTATACCGTATCGTTTGAAACAAACGGCGGAAATAAAATAGCAAGCGAAAGAGTGAAAAGAAACAATACTTTGACAGAGCCGACAGCACCGACAAAAGAAGGCTTTGAGTTTGCAGGCTGGTATACCGACAAAGAACTTAAAGAAAAATACGATTTTTTGTCAAAAGTAACGAAAAGCCTTACGCTTTATGCAGCTTGGACTGAAAAAGATAATTCGGAAAATCAGCTCATACTCAAAATCGGCGAAAAGTCGGCAAACGTTTTCGGAAAGACAAAAGCAAACGACGTTGCCCCGAAAATCGTAAACAACCGCACAATGCTCCCAGCTCGTTTCGTGGCTGAAAATTTAGGCGCAAAGGTTGAATGGGACGGCGATAAAGAGCTTGTAACCGTCACAGGAAAGCATCTCAAATCCGGGGAAGAGATAACCATTCTGATCACCATCGGTTCCGATATTGCCTTCGTGAACGGCAAGGAAGTGAAACTGGATGTCTCTGCTTTTGTGGAAAACGACCGCACCTACACGCCGATCCGCTTCCTCTCCGAACATCTCGGTGCAACGGTGGAATGGATAGAAGATGAAGAAAAAATTGTAATCACAAAGCCATAACGCTTTGCAAGACCGACAAGCAAAAAGACAGATTTTTTCAGCAACGTTATTCTGAAATTCCTTTGCTCCGAAGCTTGGAAATGAATCATAGGATATGGAACCTGTAACTGGCATATGCTTTCTTTCATTTTCCGGAACATTGTTAAAAACCTCCTTGATATTTTAGTAAGGCACTCACCAAAGTGCTTACGATTCTATCACAGGAGGTTTTTTGTATCTATGAAAGACTTTTTTCTCTTTTCCCGATAAAATCGGGGAGGTTCCACAGTCTCAAGACACTAAAAAAGACCTGCCCGCGCGTATTTGCGCGAGCAGGCCAATTCCAGCAAAGAAATTACTCGATGATAGAAGAAACAACGCCGGAACCTACGGTTCTTCCGCCTTCACGGATAGCGAAACGCAGGCCTTCTTCGATTGCGATGTGGCTGATCAGTTCTACTGTCATGGTAACATTATCGCCAGGCATGCACATTTCAGTGCCTTCCGGCAGAGTGATGATACCGGTAACGTCAGTGGTTCTGAAATAGAACTGCGGTCTGTAAGCGTTCATGAAAGGAGTATGACGTCCACCCTCTTCTTTGGTCAGAACGTAAACTTCTGCTTTGAATTTTTTATGAGGATGAATGGTGCCGGGTTTTGCTAAAACCTGACCTCTTTCAATTTCGTCTCTCTGAACACCTCTTAAGAGAACACCGATGTTGTCGCCAGCTTCTGCATAGTCCAGAAGTTTCCGGAACATTTCGATACCGGTAACAACAACTTTTCTGGATTCTTCTACCAGACCAACGATTTCAACTTCGTCGGACATTTTCAGAACGCCTCTTTCTACTCTACCGGTAGCAACGGTACCACGACCGGTGATGGAGAATACGTCCTCAACAGGCATCAGGAAAGGCAGGTCTGCTTTTCTTTCAGGAGTCGGGATATATTCGTCAACAGCGTCCATCAATTTGTGGATGCATTCGTATTCCGGAGCGTTCGGGTCGGTGGAAGTAGATTCCAGAGCAACCAGAGCGGAACCAACGATAATCGGAGTATCATCTCCCGGGAAATCATATTCATTCAACAGTTCTCTGATTTCCATTTCAACGAGTTCCAGCAATTCCGGATCGTCAACCTGGTCAGCTTTGTTCATGAATACAACGATATAAGGAACACCAACCTGTCTGGACAGGAGGATATGTTCTCTTGTCTGAGGCATCGGGCCGTCAGCAGCAGAAACAACCAGAATTGCTCCGTCCATCTGTGCAGCAC
>CAKRUL010000370.1 GCA_934403665.1 uncultured Clostridia bacterium
CCTTTACATATTCATAAAGAGCCATTGATCTGGGTGATATGACAGTCCCAAGATCCGATACACACTCCACGCCCTCATCATTTCTGGTGGAAATGATGAGAATTTCCTGTTTTGCCGGAATCGGCATCGCACGGTTTTCCAAGACAGTCACCGATTTCTCCGCAATTTCCGCTGAAAGCATTTGATGAAATTTATTGCGGTTTAACCCTTCGATATCTTTTTCTTTCATCGGCTTCTTTTCTCTGATACCGCACCATTGTTTTGCCTTTAAGATCTTGCGTACCTTCTCATCAATTTCCTGTTCCGTCAGCCTGCCGCTGTTTACCGCTTCCATCAGTCCGTTAAACGTCACCATCGGATCGGTATTATAATCCTGCAGAATCATGTCATTTCCCGCTTTAATAGACAAAACAGCTGCTTCCTCCACCGAATAATTGGCCGCAATCGCCTGCATAGACAAACTGTCTGTCACAACAAGACCTTTAAATTTCCAGGAATCCAGGAGGAGCTTTTTCACGGCTTTTTCAGAGAAAGTGACCGGAACCTCTTCCCCCTGCTGTAATTCCGAAAAATAGGTATGGGAGGTCATAATCGCTTGCATTCCATGCTCTGCCAATGTCTTAAAGGGATAAAACTCTTTTTTCTTCAGAGTTTTCATACACTTGTCCACCACGGGAACACTGATATGAGAATCGATGTCTGTGTCTCCATGCCCCGGAAAATGCTTTCCGCAGGCAATGACATGTTCCTCCTGAACCCCTTCCACATATCTTATTCCGAACGATGTAACCATCTCAACCGTATCCGCAAAGGCACGGGTTCCGATAATCGGATTCTGCGGATTTGAGTTAATGTCCAGCACCGGACCTGCAATGATGTCATAGCCCAGCGTTTTCGCTTCATTTGCGATCGCACGACCCATTTTATATGCCAGCTCCGGATCACCCGTTGCCGCCAGCGCCATGTTATTCGGGAACTCGGTCCCGATGGTAAATACATGAGGAATCCCATTTTCACAATCGGTATAAAAAAGCGGCGGAATCAGAGCTTCTTCCCGAATCTGATTGGTCAGCTTCACCATTTTATGCGCATCGGAGCCGCAGACAAAACGGATGAAGAGGGATCCGATGCCCCCCAGCCATCCTTTTCGCAGCATTTCCAGTGTCGAGCTTTTATAATTGCTTCTGCTGATGATCAGCTGCCCTACTTTTTGTTCTAATGTCATTTTTCGAAAGGTTTCTTCAACCCAATTCATACTATTACCTCGCAATTTCATTTTGTCTATTGAAATACAACCTTATGAGGATTGTTTTTCAGCTGCAAATAGGGATAGCCAAATTCATCCTCCGCAATCTGCCAGAGATCGCTTCCGCTTGCACCGTCTGCCCGGTCAAAAATACCGGGGTTTTTCAATTCGTCCAGGGATTTCAAGATCGTGTCCTCATAAGCGTCTGTCACTTTCTCATCATGATATGCATTGATCACGGTGTTCTGATCCTCTCCGGTCATGGCAGAACCGCCGGAAGGATAGCGCAGCCGATAGACCGGTGATCTGTTTTTTCCGGTAACCGTTCCGATATTGTAAACATTGGTCACGGTATTATACCGAATCGTGCAGACAATTCCGCCGGCATGGCCGTTCGTCGCCGTAACCGCTCCGATGTTATAGCAATTTTCGATGGAACCGGCATAGGTCACCGCGTTGCTAAGACTGCACAGATTTCCGCCGATCCCCCCTACATTGCTGGTTCCGGTGACAGCACCCGTGTTATAACACTCACGGATTGCACCGTAACCCGCGCCGGCAATGCCGCCCACATTATCCGCAGTAGAAATAACGCTGCCGGCGTTATAGCATTTTTCGATGACGGCATTCTGCTGATTGAACATTCCGCAAATACCACCCGTGTATCGTCCGCCCTGAACAGCCGCCGTATTATGACAGCCCGTGATATGCTTCGTCTGCACGGCAGAGGATCCCCAGATAATCGCCGTGATTCCGCCTGCATACTGCCCTGTCGTTTTCACATCACCGCTGTTTACGCAATTGGAGACTGTTCCTTTGATCACGCGCGATACAATGCCGCCGACATAGTTCCCGGTTGCCTGAATGACAACAGCAGATTCACAGCCATCAATGACGGCGTCAAAA
>CAKRUL010000371.1 GCA_934403665.1 uncultured Clostridia bacterium
CAAAGAAAGCATCAGTGCCAGCGCAACCAAGCTAACCAACAAAACCATTTTTTTGAGCTTCAATCTCTTTTTCATCATAAAAACCTCCATTTCAAGCCTTTGCCAGTGTTTTTTTATTTTTGGATACTTCTCCGTAAAACAATGCAGTCAGCATTGTTAATACATAGGTTTGAATCAACGCATGCAGCAATGTAAACATGACGCCGACAATGACCGGCAGCACAAAGCTTAACCGTATGTTATAATAAACAAGCTCCGTTACCAAAAGGCCGCTGAGCAACGCCCCGAACAAACGGAAGCTCATGGAAATCGGCAGTGAAAATTCCTTGAGTGTATTTAAAACGCCTTTGAATTTATTCCCCGTAATTCCACCGGAAAGAATAATAAGATAAGAAAAACACCCAAGAGCAATTGCCGCATTAATATCCGACAGAGGCGCCGGAAGCGTGATGGATGTATTGTTTGTGGTCACCGCCTGCAGCCCGAATAATTCAAAAATGGTTCCGGTAAAAATGTATACCCCTGCCGCAAAGACATACGCTCCCAAAAAGGAATTCCGTTCGGGGCTGTTGGTCTTGGCAAGCTGATCAAAAAAACCAACCAACTGCTCCAGTGCCAGCTGAAATTTCCCGGGTACGTACTTGAATTTCGGTATGACGAAAATTCTGATCAATACAGCTGCAGCCAATAAAATCAGCGTTACTGTCATAGCGGAAACCAATGATGGGTTCACATCTTTTATTCCAAATAAGCTGATTTTGTTTTCCTCGTGCAGCACAGCGTCACGCATCATTGATCGAATGGATTCTTTATTCGTATGCTCCCCGAACATCAACGCAAGAACAAAGGAGGTCACAATCAATGCAAGCCATATAATGATACCGGTTACACCTTTTTTCCTGTTCATAAGCATCCTCCTTTCTAACCGGCAGGTCGCAGATTCGATCTGCCAATGCCCAAGTCTTTCTTGTTTCTGACTGTCTGATTTCTCTTGACTTTCAGGATAAATTATATTATAATACATTTATAACCATATGTAAAATGTATAATATATATAGATACCATATAAAAATCGTATGATTGGAGCAAGTGCTATGAATATCAATTATGACTATTATAAAATCTTCTATTACGTTGCAAAATGCGGCGGCGTGTCACAAGCGGCAAGACTTCTGCTGCAAAACCAGCCAAATCTGACCCGAACCGTTAAAAATCTAGAAAACCAGCTGGGCTGTCCCCTCTTTTTGCGCACCAGGCACGGCATGAAGCTAACAGAAGAAGGGAAAAAACTCTATAAGCATGTGCGAATTGCCTTTGAACATATTGAAACGGCAGAAAACGAGCTGTCCCAAAGCATGAATCTGGAAAATGGCTCTATCTACATTGCAGCAAGTGATATTGCGCTGCGCTGCCTCCTGTTGCCTGTTTTTAAAAAATATCGGGCTCTGTATTCCAATATTCACATCAGAATCAGCAATCATTCCACTCCACAGGCAATTGCAGCCATAGAAGACGGCACCGCCGATTTCGCTGTGGTCACCACGCCAACCATACATTCTGCTTCTGTCACCGAAACAAGTGTCAAACCCATCCGCGACGTTGCCATATGCTCCCCCGCTTTTACCATGCTGTTAGGGCGAAAGGTATCTCTTTCAGAGCTGAAAAACTATCCATTGATTTCGCTTAGCAAGGGGACAAATTCCTATGAATTTTATTCCGACTTTTTTAAAAGCCATGGAGAACGGTACCGACCGGATATTGAGGCATTTACAGCAGATCAAATTTTACCGATTGTGGAATCAGATTTAGGCATCGGCTTTGTTCCCCAGGAATTTATTGATCCGTCTGACCACATCAAAGTAATCGACCTGGTTGAAACAGTTCCCGCCCGTCACATCTGTATGATCAAGCGTGCGGAGCAGCCCTTGAGCGTTGCCGCAAGAGAATTGGAAAAAATGATATTGAACCACTCCTGATGCTTTCTGCATGATCCGTAATAAGAACACAAGCATATCACCAATTTGGTGATATGCTTGTTTTTTACTGCCTGCAAAAAACAGGACATTTCTGTTACTATTTGAGCAAACGGCTCAGAATGCTGGTGCACTGTGCACGGGTTGCATTCGCCTTCGGCTGGAATTCAGATTCCGT
>CAKRUL010000372.1 GCA_934403665.1 uncultured Clostridia bacterium
TGTCCAAGCTTCGCAAAGACGTTCTGCGGATTTATCTGTTCTCGGTGATGCTTGCGTTTTTGGCGTCGTTTATGATTATTCTTCTTTTGTCAAAACGAATTACCGACCCGATTAAAGAAATCAGCAAAGCGGCTAAAAAGTTGGCGTCCGGTGATTTCACCGAGCGGGTCAGGCTGACTTCCGATGATGAGATCGGGCAGCTGGCGGACACCTTTAATGAAATGGCGGATTCTTTGGAGAAGCTTGAGGATATGCGCCGAAACTTCATCTCGGATGTGTCACATGAACTGCGCACTCCGATGACGACCATCACGGGCTTTGTGGAGGGCATTTTGGACGAGACCATTCCGCCCGAAAAACAGAAGTTTTATTTGAAAATTGTTTTGGAGGAATCCAAAAGACTTTCCAAGTTGGTGAATGATTTGCTGGATGTTTCCAGAATTTCTTCCGATCAGAAGCCTTTGGAGCTTTCCGATTTCGATATCAATGAGTTAATACGGCTTTCCGTGATTGGCTTTGAACGCAGATTCAATGAAAAAAAGCTGGAAGTCAATGCATTCTTTGAGCATGAAAACGAAATGGTTACCGCCGAGAAGGATAGCATAAAACGGGTCGTCACCAATTTGCTGGACAATGCTATAAAATTCAGCTATGAAAAAGGAACGATTGACATTCATACAAAGGCGTCGAACAATAAGGTATTTGTTTCGATTCGCAACACGGGAGTCGGTATCAGCGAGGAAAATCGAAAATCCATTTTCGAGCGTTTCTTTAAGCAGGACAAATCAAGGAGCATCAACAAGTCCGGAGTCGGACTGGGATTGTATCTGGTGAAAAGCATTATAAAGAAACATGGCGAAACCATCACGGTTGACAGTGTGGAAAACGAATATGCCGAATTTACCTTCACCTTGAAAAAGGCAGTACCGCAAAAGGGTAACACCTGAGCGGCGGAAAGCGAAACGGAAACAATATTTTATTTAATTTGTGTTTATAAAATATTCATATTTATATGGTACAGTATCATTATCAGGTATCAAACAGAAAGAGGGAATTAACATGGATGACAATCAAAATTTCAATCAATGGAATAAAGATGATTTTGAAAGAAACCGTGAGAAAGAGCAAGAAGAAAAATATTTTTCTTATACCGAGCAATATCCCATGCCGAAGAAAAAGAAGAAAAGCTTTGTCCGGAGGCACATGAAGGCAATTGCAATCATCGTCCTTTCCGCAATCATCGGCTCCGGTGTCACTGCGATTGGATTTTCCTTTGCGATTCCTTATTATGTAGATAAACGGATTGCAAGATCCGGGCAGTATGATAATTTGAACGGAAATGAAAACTTCACTCCCACAACGAAAGAGAGCACGGATAGCATGTCGGTTGCAGATGTTGCGGCTAAAGTGGGACCGGCAGTCGTTGGGATCGTGTCTAAGGTTCCGCAGAGTTCTATTTTCGGCACCAATTATGCAACGGCAAGCGGCTCCGGCTTTATTATCAGTGAAGACGGCTTGGTTGCAACCAACAATCATGTGATAGAAGGCGCAAAGGATATTACCGTTATGCTCAGCAACGGTGATTCTAAAAAAGCAACGGTTGTAGGGGCAGATGCCACTTCTGATTTGGCTGTCGTCAAAATGGAAAGCGGAAATTATTATTCTGCTTCTCTCGGACATTCCGGAGACCTTCGGGTTGGCGACCGGGTGGTTGCGATTGGAAATCCCTTGGGGCAGGAATTTGCGGGGAGCGTGACCGTTGGATATGTCAGCGCATTGAACCGTACGGTTACCACCGGAAATAAAACGATGAATTTGATTCAGACGGATGCGGCAATCAATGAAGGCAACTCCGGCGGCCCTTTGGTGAATCTGCAGGGAGAGATTATTGGAATCAATACGTTAAAGATGGCTGCGACAGGGGTAGAAGGATTAGGCTTTGCCATTCCGATGGATGTAGCAAAACCCATCATCAACGATTTGGCAAGTTACGGATATGTCAAAGGCAGACCTGTAATAGGCTTGACAGGAAGAAATATCACAAGTGAGATTGCAAAATATTACGGATATCCGGAAGGTATTTTTGTGGAGGCTGTCACCGATGGCGGAGCGGCACAGAAAGCCGGTATCCGCAGAGGAGATATTATC
>CAKRUL010000373.1 GCA_934403665.1 uncultured Clostridia bacterium
AATTGTCACGGTGAGGCATGTTGTCGAAAACAGCACTCAGACTATTATGACATTTCATTACAAACCTGAGGGGAGTGAGCATATTGCTACAGCAGATATTCTCTGCCATCCTCAATGGTTTTCCTTGGAAGACTGTGAACTATGCTGCTGTCTTCTGAACCCGATCAGTCAGGAATTTGAACGGATAACCGGCTCACCGGTATATTATGCAAAGCTGCTGGAAAGCAGTATTTTGACAGAGGACAAATTGCAGGAGCTGGAAATTCTCACTGAAATTGCCCTTATTAGCTATCCCGGCGGATTGACCAGTTCTCCTATGCGATATCCCTTTCTGCGAACCGGCCGTCTTGCTTCCGCTCCATCAGACAACCGTTCAAACGGAGGCGGTTATGTGGATATCACTGCAGTCGGAGGAAGTTCCGGCTCTCCTATTCTTCTGAATGGTGGAACCGCAAAGCTGATTGGCATTATGAATCAAGTGGTACCGTCCGCAGAATTTGGTGTCTACATCGACGCCTATCATTTGCTGCGCTTAAAAGAACAGATTAAAATGATGTGAAAAGATTAAATATTTTTGATCGTTATAAAAGTGCCGTTCATAGCGGTTAATACATTTTGATAATTATATATGCAAAAGCTCCGCAAGTTCTATCTGAAACACACTGGAACTTGCGGAGCTTTATTTCAATTTTATAAGAAATTGAAATTTCAACAGTATACTCTTGTTTTTCCAAAATATCATTATTTTTTAAATGAGATTCTCATTCACATATTTCGCCGTAAAAAATGTAGTCAATTCTCTAATTATCATTGTATATTTTGAATATCTGTGTTATACTATCTTTATACTATCAAGTGGAGGTATGCCTATGTATCGAGTTGCCATCGAAACGCTTTATAAATGGAAAGAGAGCAAACACCGCAAACCGCTGATCATCGAAGGCGCAAGGCAGGTCGGAAAAACCTGGCTGATGAAAGAATTCGGCAGCAAGGCTTATGCGGATACCGTATATATCAATTTTGATTCCAATTCCAGAATGGCGGAGCTGTTCGCTTCCGATTTGAATACCGACCGTCTGATTATGGGAATTGAGCTATATGCAGGCAGAAAAATTGATCCGAACAATACTCTACTGATATTTGATGAGGTGCAGGAGGTTCCGAGAGCACTTTCCTCACTAAAATATTTCTACGAAAATGCGCCACAGTATCATATCGTCTGTGCCGGTTCGCTCTTGGGTATTGCTTTACACGAGGGCACATCGTTTCCCGTTGGAAAGGTGAATTTTCTGAGTCTTTATCCGCTGTCCTTCAAGGAGTTTTTAACGGCAACTGCCGGTGAGCGTTTCACTGAGCTTCTTGACAGACAGGATTATCCGATGATTACCTCTTTTAAGCAGACCTACATCGATGCGCTCAAGCAGTATTATTTTGTAGGCGGCATGCCGGAAGCGGTACAAAGCTTTGTCGAAGAAAAGGATTTTAACGAGGTTCGTGAAATTCAAAAACGCATACTGGCGGCTTACGAACAGGATTTTTCCAAGCACGCCCCGATTGAAATCGTGCCGAAAATCCGTATGATATGGAACAGCATCCCCTCTCAGCTTGCAAAAGAGAACAAAAAGTTCATTTACGGTCTTGTTCGTGAGGGCGGACGGGCAAAGGAATATGAAACAGCGATTATGTGGCTTTGCGACTGTGGACTCGTCCACAAGGTCAGCCGCGTGAATGCGGCGGGAATTCCGCTGAAGGCCTATGAGGACTTGAAAGCCTTCAAGCTGTTTATCGTTGATGTAGGACTTCTCGGCTGTATGACCGGTCTGCGCCAGCATACACTGCTGGACGGCAACGATTTATTTACCGAGTTCAAGGGTGCACTGACCGAGCAGTATGTATGCCAGCAACTCAAAACCATCGACGACTTAGGCGTTTACTACTATACCAATGACCGTGGCTCCTGCGAAGTGGACTTTGTCATTGACACCGGCGAACAGATCGTGCCCGTGGAAGTTAAAGCAGAAGTTAATCTGAAAGCAAAAAGTCTGAAAACCTATCGGGATAAATTCAATCCTGAAATTTCCGTGCGCACTTCGATGGCAGACTATAAAAAAGAAAATTGCCTTATCAATCTTCCCCTGTAC
>CAKRUL010000374.1 GCA_934403665.1 uncultured Clostridia bacterium
CGGTGACAGGCGCTTTGTCCGGATACAGCTCCAGCTCTATTTTTCCTCCGTCGGCCATCTCAATTTTCACTTGTACCGGCTCTTTTGTTTCAATGATTTCAAATGGAACATTCATTTTCTTTCCTCCAAATTCAAATGATAACCGCCGGCTTTTCTGCCGGCTGTTCACAATATGTAAGATTGTATCAAAGCAAAAGACGAATGTCAAATGTTTCTTACTTAGAGTAATCTTTTTCTTTCAGAATCTCATCAATCCATATCTCTTTATAATCCGAGGAATCTTCTATGCATTTTCCACAATTGTCACAGAGCTTTTCGGGATCCAGGTCACATTTCATGCACTCCCGGCAATCATCGCAGTACTTTTCCTCATCCAAAACACATTTTTTCATCAGTTCTCTCCTTTACTCCGCAATGCAACAGAGCCCATAACAATGCTGTAATCCAAAATGATTTCCTTTTCCTGGTTGTTTGCGGAGTCCGTCCGATCGGAAAAAGTGCCCATAACTTTGCCGGAGCATACCGGAGATACTTTCCAAGCGGAGGGAACAAGAACCTCCACGCTGCCAAGCACACATTTTACTTTCACGGCCTGCCCACTCTGATAGGTTCCGCCGCGCAAATCCAATATGCTGTGCCCCAGAACGCAGCAGACTTGCTCGATTGTCTGACCGGAGGCAGAATAGGTCTGCGTTTTGCATACACACACTTTGCCAGTTTCCGTGCTCATGCCGCCAAAAATCACATGGATTCCCCAAAGGATGAACAACAGAGCAAATATCACGGCAAAGCTAACCCCTTGCACAATCACCCCATAACGATACAAAAGCTCCCACACACAGAAAAATACCGCCAGACAATTGAGAAAGCTGATTCTGTTTTTCACCATATCCGCCAACGCAAACAGAATAATCAGGTACAGCCACCAGCCGTCAAAAAAGAGGTTTAACGCATCAAAGCCAAAACTTTTCGATAGAGAGCCAACTCCGATGACAATCAGAAGAACGCCAAAAAGAATGGTTCCGCCGTCCGGTTTTTTCATAAATATCATCCTTCCTGTTTTCGGGCTGCTGAACCACTTCTCCCAACAGCCTTCGTTGTTTTTTATTATAACAAAAAGCCGTTGATTTTGCAAGAAAAAGACCGTTTTCCCAGCTTCAATGAAAACCGGAATACAAAGAAACCTCTTCCAGCACAAAGAACGCCGGAAGGATTCGTTTTCTCCTCTGCGTCTTATTTCGGGATTTTAAGCGTCTGCCCGACAAAAATAACATTCTGTTGAATACCGTTTGCCGTCTTGATTTCATACACTGTTTTGCGCACATCCTGCCCCTTCGGCGTGTATTGCTCTGCGATACTCCAAATGGTTTCGCGGTTATCCACCGTATGGATATGATAATCCGCCGTGTCCTTCGAATAAGCCTTAAAGCCGCCGAAAGCAGCAAACAAAGCGGTACACACCACCAATAAGGTAATGGTCAAGGCAACCGTAAAACGAAATTTGTTCACAATTTTTATTCTCATAACAAAACCCCCTCGTCAAATAAGCGAACGTTTGTTTTCTATATTATATAGCGAACAAATGTATCTGTCAATAGTTTTTTGAAAATATTTCGAACATATGTTTGACACTATATCTTAAATATGCTATACTTGAGATAGGCAAAGGGCAAATCCCTTTTGTTTTCGTCAGGAGGAAATCAATATGATTAAGTTAACCAATAAACAAAAACGGATTTATGAATTTATTGTCAACTATATTAAGGAAAACAGCTATCCCCCCTCTGTCCGGGACATCTGTGCAGGCCTTGGACTGAAATCCCCCGCCACGGTGCACACACACATTCAAAACCTTGCGGATTTGGGAGTTTTGAAAAAAAGTTCGCTGAAAAAACGAGCCATCGCCATCAACGAGGATTTTGAATATGAGGAAGAAGTGCAATCTTTCTATGAAAAAGATCCCGATCAGCCGGAAACCCATGAGGTGACAAATGAAGGGATCGATTATTTCAACGTCCCGGTTTTGGGAAACGTGGCTGCAGGAACGCCGATTCTCGCGGTAGAAAATGTGGAAAGAACCTTTCCCCTGCCGATGGATTTTGCCAAAAACAACGAAGTGTTTATGCTGAAAGTAAA
>CAKRUL010000375.1 GCA_934403665.1 uncultured Clostridia bacterium
CGTCAAGAGCATGGAAGAGTTGAATGCCAAGAAGAACAAATTGAAAGCAGGCGACACAGTCACTATGGAGCTTGACCGTTCCGGAGAGATTGTGAAGCTGCAGTTACAGCTTTCAGAGGAAACAAAAGAATAACACACCGAAAGCAAGGGATATTCTGCAAGATCAGCAATGGTCTTGCGGAATTTTTTGTTGGAACAAAGTTTTGGCATGCCGATCAAATGAGCGATATGTTTGTGTGTGATACGATTTTCATTGATTGAATGAAAAAAGGGATTGACAGCGCATGTCTAATATGGTAGACTATACATGTCGACAATAGTAGAACTTATGGGAGGTATGCCTTATGAAACAGATCAACATCGGGGAAGCGGAGCTTGAAATTATGAAGGTGGTATGGAAAGCGGAGGAGTCGATCGGTTCGGCGGCAATCGGAAAAGCCGTTGAGGAAAAGGGCTGGAAACGCACAACGATCGCCACATTTCTTGCAAGGCTTGTGGAAAAGGGCGCATTGTCTGCCGAAAGGCGGGGCAAGGCGTGGTATTACACCCCGATTTTGACCGCAAAGGAATATAGAAAATCGCAGGTGAAAAGCTTGATTAAAAATCTGTTTGACGGTTCCGCCGAAAATTTGGTTGCCGCACTCTTTGAGGAAGAACAATTTTCAGAAAAGGATCTCCGGGAGCTGAAAGCGATTTTTGAGGAGAAGGAGGGTCAAAATTGATCAGCGAACTATGCAAAGCTCTTTTCATCACATCGCTTGCCGGATCTGCTCTTGCAGTGATGCTCTGTCTGCTTCGCCCGATCACAAAAAAGAGTTTCGGGTATTCGTGGCATTATTACATATGGCTGTGCGTGCTTTTTGTGATGCTGATGCCGGTGCGGTTTAACGTAAAGCCAACGCCTGCGCCAAACATTACAGCACAAATGATACAGACGGAACAAACAGAGATAACAACTGCCGCGGAACCGTCCGAAGCAACCGAAACGACGGTGCAGGCGGATACGGCGCAAAAGTCGCAGATCTTGCAGAAAGCAAGCGTACTGTGGGACAGGATTCTTTCCAACCGAATGAATCTTTTCGCCTATTTATGGCTGATCGGCGCAATCGCTTTCATCTTCTTAAATGTTACACGGTATATCCGGCTGAATCTTAAAATCCGCAAAAATGCCGAGAGAATCTCCTGCCCCGAAATCAGCGAGTACACCGACAGGAAACTCCATGTGCGGGTATGGGAAAATATTGCGTCACCATTTATGACGGGGGTTTTCAGACCGACGCTGATTTTGCCGAAAAGAGAGCTTTCGGACGAGCAACTGCATAACATACTGCGCCACGAAATGACGCATTTGAAACGGCATGATATTTTATATAAATGGTTCGCTGAATTTGTAAAATGCGTGCATTGGTTTAACCCAATGGCGTGGTATGTTGCAAAGCAAATTGCGGCAGAGTGTGAAATATCCTGCGATATGGCGGTCACCAAAAACATGTCGGACAGCGAGGAAATGAGCTATGTGGGCACCATTCTTTCTCTGCTTCCGACCGAGAAATCCAAACAGCTTCCGCTGACCACCCAAATGGCAAGCAGTAAAAAAATGTTGAAAAGGAGATTTATGATGATGAAGCATAAGAAACCCACAAGTAAATGGATGTCGGTTCTTTCCGCTGTGATTGCCCTTGTGATGCTTTCAACAATGGTTTTCGCAAGCGGTGCATTATCGGATTTGACGACGGATGATTACACGATTGAAATTCTGAATAACGGCGAAAAGATAGAACTTGCGAATAAACCGTTTATCGAAAACGGCGGGGTATATGTTCCGCTCAGAGAAACGCTTGAAAAAGCAGGCGTTATGAATCATCCTCAAAGTTATATAAACTGGGATAACGGAAAAATTACCATTTCAATCAATGAGCCGTCAAAAAGTGTAAACGGATATTCGGAGTTTGCTTATCAAATTGAAATCGGTCAAAAAATACGAAAAGTATTATCAAATCCGGAACCGGTGAATTTCGATGTGTTAATTGTTCCGCCTGTTTTAAAGGACAGCAATACATATGTACAATTAGGTTCTGTATCAAGTGTTTTAAATGAAATTTACGGAACGAAATTATACAAATTAGAGT
>CAKRUL010000376.1 GCA_934403665.1 uncultured Clostridia bacterium
AAGATCCCTACTTCATGTATTTTCGGCACAGGAAGCCCTGTTTCCTCAATTCTGGCATGTGTCAGCGCCTCAAACAAAGCCATTGTTTTCGGGGACGATTCGTGAAATTCTTTGGATATCATGCCGTTCTCCAAATAAACATCAACCGTTGCACTTGAAGAAATTAATTTTTTCATATGAATACCTCCTAGCAGTAATTTTATCGGTCAGAAAAAATATCGTATTTCTTATTAATATTATACAACTTTTTATTAAAATTGTAAAGTAAATTAGGAAAAACACACTAATTTTTTTATAGAATTCCGTCATTGAGGCAGAAAACAAATCGCCCGCATTGCAAGCAACCCGAGCGATTGATGATTTCTATTTTCTGTTTTTACTCCTGCACCATTTCCGGCTGTGATTTTAATGCCTCATACAGAGCAGCATCTGTGAGCATTTTGTATGGGCAGAACCAAAACACTCCTACCAATCCGCAAGTAAGGACACTGAGGATGATCCATAGGATAAAGCTTAAATCCAGCACAAAGGCCTTTCCGATGTTTCCCTGCATCATACGCTTACTGATCTGAAACGCTTCGTTGCGATCCATTTCGGGATATTCTGTCAGAAGATACGGAATCATTTTGTATTCATAAAACTTAATGATTCCGGGAATCACAAAAAGCAACGTCCAAAGAAATACAAACAAGTCTCTGAGAAACAAAACCTTGACATTTCTCAAATAGCAGTTATCAAAACCCGACCCCAAGTCAGAAAGCTTTCCGTTCTCCCGAAGGGTATTTTTACTGAACTGATAAGTACCCAGCAAAAACGGATTGAGCACAAACACCTTGATCAGGATTGAAATCACCCAAATAATCAACACGACTCCGAGCACCGTCGCGATCAATTCCGGCGTGATGAATTGAAACAGTGCAGTTATTTCCTCATCGTCAAACATAGAAGAATTCCCGTTAAAAGACGAAAAATTATTACTGCTTAGCGTAAAGAATCTGTTTGCATCACCGCCGAATAAAGTCAAAATCAACGCCACAAGTACAGATTTCCAATAATTTTGCTTGAAGGCTCCCTTTGCCCGATCTTTTAATTTTTTTCTGTCCCACATAACCTTTCCCCCTTATTTTTTATGGTTTCAAAACATCCCAGATATAGAATAACGCAATTGGATGATTTTGTCAAGCAATCGATGTGCGCTTTCTGCATCTCCGCTGCGCGTCAGCCTTCCATACCAGTCTGATATCCTGTCGGCAGTCCATCCATATACAGGTGTGTGTCTGAGGAATACTGTAAAACTTTCGGAATCACCACATCGCCCTTTGCCCGGAATAAAACCGTTGTCACTCCGGTATGACAGTATAAAAACTTTGTAAAAATCGGATACGGTATATCAAGTATATGAGACAAAAAGACCTTTGAGACCCCTTCGTGTGCAAACAGTGCAATTCTTTCATTGCTGTCTGCTTTTTCTTTTGAAATTCTGTAACAATGATTCTCTGCATCGTGTTCATAACCATGCTTCCGAAGCAATGCGTCCGCTCCGTTTCCGATCCGGGCAATGCCCTGTGCACAGGGAAGCCCCTGAAAAGATGGGTGTTCATACCATTGAAATCCCATGTGAAGAACATCTTCCGATCCCATCAGCTTCATACAATCCGGATCCTGAAAAATCCATCTTTCTACCCCATCGGAGCCAACCACTCCAAACGTATCTCTGCAATCCTTTTCATGACACCAAGCCAGTTGCGTAATCTCTTTATGCAACATCTGAGCCAACGGAAGAGCAGTCTGCACAGCTCTGTTTGAAGTTGAGCTGTAAATCGTATCAATATTTTTTCTGGCCAGCATTTTCCCAACCGACTCTGCCTGCCTTTGCCCGAGAGGAGTCAACGCATCCGGATCATAGGTAGGATCCCCGTGTCTTACAAAATACAATATCATTTCATACACATCCTTATTTGTTTTTCTAACATTCTCACTCGGTGCAAAAAGACAAGGCCCTCTGTCTCAGTTTCGCTTTCCGTATCAAAGCGTATATCGCCGTATCCGGCACCTTATGATTCGAAAGAGAATTTTGCTTTGCACAGATTCGCATATTATGATTAACAGTTATCATATTACAAT
>CAKRUL010000377.1 GCA_934403665.1 uncultured Clostridia bacterium
GAACACTGGGTATTCAGAAAGTTCTTCCACCACTGCACTTTCCGCACTGCCTTCCAAGCAGTGGGGCGGATAGCCCTCAAATTCCGGAGAATCTGCCGGGTGTGTGTCTGCAAACTGAATGATTTCAATTCCTTTTTCCTGACAGCGCTTTGCGAAAGCTGCAATTTTCGGGATTTGCTTTTCCGCACGCGGACTGTATAATGCGCCCTCCCGCGCAAATCCGCCGATCATGTCCACAATAAAGACAGCGGTGTCTTCCCCGTTCAGTTCCTCTGCCGCCAACGGCTGTAAACATTCCAGTCTCTGTGCAATGGCTTCAATCTGTTTTGAAAAATCTTTCATGCTTTTTCTCCTTTCCCAGTTGCAACAGCATTCTGCCGCCAACAGATTGTCTGAGCCGGTCGGCCAGCGCCAAATAAAACATTGCGGAGGTCGTTTCCAGCGGAATACAGATAAAAAACAGAGAAAAAATGCCCCGTTCTTTGTTCTTCTCCCCGATCTGCCGCAGCGTCTGTATCAGATACTTCACAACAACTCTGCGATCCATTTCTGCAAGCAATGCCGCGAACGGCTCTATGTTTTCAATGAACCTTTTGGTTCGGCTGATTTCCGCAATTTTTTCCTCCAGAATATGCGCCGGGGTGTCGTCAATCGCTTGATAGGCACAAACCAGTTCTTTTGCCATGCTGTGATACGTATATTCCGAAAAGCGATCCAACTGAAAAATCTCCATCAACCCTTCACACATCGCCTGATACCGCTCTTCTCTTTGCAGGCGCCGCTCGCTGTGCCAACGTTTCTTATACAGCGCTTCCGCACTCGTCTGCGCCATGTGAAGCAGGGCGTTCCCGGCATCGCAGAACATTTTTTCATTCCACTTTTCCAGATACGGATAAAGCCGCTGGAAAATCTTCTTGTTCTCCCCCAATCGGAAACAAAACTTCTTGCCCTCAAGCTTGCCAAACGCTTTGAGCGTGTCCACATACCCCTGTTTCATATTCTGTTTTGCCTGATCCTTATCAAAAATCAGCATCGGACCCAACGGCCATTCGCTTTTGACCGTGACCACAGACACGCCATCCGGAATTTTCTTTTTTCGCACTGCCCCGACAGCATCCAAATCAACCGCAACAATCTCTTCCGCACCGCGCGCGATTGCCAAATCCACGGGCAGATTATCATAATAACCGCCGTCAATATATTTTTTTCCGTCGATCTCGTGCTTTTTCATCGCAGGAAAACAGGCGGCACTGGCGAGAAGATAGTCCAGCAGTTTGCCTTCTTCCATCTGATCCAGAAAAAGCTGAACCGGCTGCATCAGAGGATAGCGCACCGTCACCAAGCCAAAGTCCACTCCGGAAGACCGGATTTTCTTTTCGCTGATAACCTGCGTAAGGAGCTTCTCTAAATTGCGGTAACTCAAACCCTTGTTTTCAACCAGCAGCTTTCCCAGTTCCTTATAATTAACCTCCTCCGGCGAAAGCGTATCAATGTCAAGCACCCTTGTTGTGTCGATTTCCAGCCACATTTTTTTTGCCAGTTTCAAATCTTTCTGCGCAAACAGGGCGCCGTTTAAGCTCCCCACCGAGGTTCCGGTCACGATTTGATAGTCATACTTCAATGCCATCAACGCCTCCATGACGCCGATCTCATAAGCGCCCTTTGCACCTCCGCCGCCAAGCACAACTGCCTTTTTCCCCAAGCCGAATCCCCCCTTACGATATGATTTTACAGAACGTATAAGAAAGAACCTGATCCTTCATATTAAATTTCAGATAAGAACCTCCTGCAATGCTGTTGGCAAAGCGGAAAATGTTTCCGCCGCCGATTCTTCCAACCGTTAAATAACGAATCCCATTCTGTACTTTTACGCTGTCCTTCTCGCCGGAAGAGACCAAAAACAGTTTCTTGCCCTGGCGGGTGATATATTCTTCCAGCAGATTCTCCACGGCCTGTTTTTCGAGAGCGTCTGTAAATTCGTCCAAGCCCTTGTTCATCACCACAATAACATTATCCGTGCGAATATTCTTGATATCGTTTGCAAACCACTCAAACTGCGCATATGTCGGTGATTTGATGCTGCCGCTTTGTGTGTCTGCTACAATGG
>CAKRUL010000378.1 GCA_934403665.1 uncultured Clostridia bacterium
CGGTGCCGATGGAGGAGGTTACCCGAATTCATGCCTCCAGCGGCACGACCGGGAAGCAGACGGTGGTGGGATATACGCAGGCAGACCTGGAGGTTTGGCAGGAATGTCTTGCCAGAAGCTTCACCAGCATTGGAGTGGGCAAAAAGGATATTGCTCACATTGCTTACGGATACGGTTTGTTTACCGGAGGGCTCGGCATTCATGGCGGATGTGAAAAGATAGGTGCTTCGGTGGTGCCTGTTTCCACCGGCAACACCAAACGTCAGATTAATTTGATGGTGGATTTTAAGGCGACGCTGCTGTGCTGCACACCGTCGTATGCATTGCATTTGGCGGACACCATGAAAGATTTGGGTTTTTCTAAGGAAGACCTGTCTTTAAAATACGGCGTGTTCGGTGCGGAACCCTGGACAGAAAGCATGAGAAAAGACTTGGAAAATAAACTGGGGATTGTCGCTTATGACGTTTATGGACTCTCGGAGATTATGGGGCCCGGAGTATCGATGAACTGTTCCATGAAGGATGGTTTGCACATCCAACACGATCATTTCATTCCGGAAATTATCAATCCGGAAACCGGAGAGGTGCTTCCGGAGGGAGAAACCGGCGAATTGGTATTTACCTGTATCACCAAACAGGCATTGCCGCTTTTGCGTTACCGCACAAAGGATCTTTGTTCCATCACCTATGATACGTGTGCATGCGGACGCACCCTGCCGCGAATGGGCAAAATTGCCGGTCGTTCGGATGATATGATGATTATCCGCGGCGTGAATGTGTTCCCCTCACAGATTGAAACGGTTCTGTTAAGATTCAGCGATGTGGAACCTCATTACATGATTTATGTTGATCGGGTAAACAATTTGGATATTATGGAGGTTCAGGTGGAGGTAACACAGGAACTGTTCTCTTCACGGGTGAGAAAGCTGGAAGATCTGGAGAGAAAGCTGGCGGCCGAAATCAATTCTACGTTGGGAATCAGCGCGAAAATCAAGCTGGTAGAACCGAAAACGATTCCGAGAAGTGAGGGAAAAGCGGTGCGTGTTGTCGATCGGAGAAAATTGGTTTAATGCTTTGAAAAAGGAGGTGTAAAAATTTTTACACCTCCGTTTTTAAGCAGGACTACATATGAAGGGTATCGAGGATGCATCCAGCATTTTTCATCATCCTGCCAACCCGTTTTTTCATATATTTGCGGTCGCGTTCTTTGACCGGGTCAAAAAGAACCCCCATCATTGCGCCGATTGCCGCACCTGCTACCAGACCTTTTACGAATCCGCCTGTACTCATCATTTTCACTCCTTTTCTGTTTTCCTCTGTTAGTATTTGTTGAAACGAATCGTCTATGCAGAGAAATTCAGGCGAGGAATCCACAAAATGTATGTATATCAAAAAAACTTTAAAAACGCTTTGAAAGCGGCTTTGAAAGGGATATTTGCCGAATAGGATTTTCATCCTTATTGTTTGAAAAACACAGAGAAATAAAACATTGTTTCAGATAAAAAAATAGAAAAAATTTTAATTTGCATTGGGAAGGGAAGGATAGTTTCAGTGGAACAAAAGAAATATGATAATTCCAGCATCTCGTCCCTTAAGGGAGCGGATCGGGTGCGGCTGAGACCTGCCGTTATTTTTGGTTCGGACGGAATTTTAGGCTGTCAGCATTCTATTTTTGAGATTCTTTCCAACTCGATTGACGAGGCGAGGGAAGGTTACGGAAAAACGATTGAGGTGACACGCTTTGCCGATCATTCGGTGATGGTGAAGGATTACGGCCGCGGAACACCGGTGGACTATAATCCGAAGGAAAACAGATACAACTGGGAATTGGTTTATTGTGAGCTTTATGCCGGGGGAAAGTATCATAACAACTCCGGGGATAACTATGAATACAGCTTAGGACTTAACGGTCTCGGATGCTGTTCCACGCAGTATGCATCCGAATATATGGATGTGACAGTTGTTCGGGACGGTTATCAATACGATCTGCATTTTGAACACGGAGAGAATATTGGCGGACTGAAAAAAATGCCTACCGATGCAAAAAAAACCGGAACCATCACCAAATGGCGGCCGGATTTGGAGGTTTTTACAGATATTGAT
>CAKRUL010000379.1 GCA_934403665.1 uncultured Clostridia bacterium
TTCATTCAGCGTTTTCACACGATTGGTGATAAACACCTGTCTTTGAAGTTTTTTCGCATTTTCACGGCTTGTGAGTTTTTCAATCTTGGAGATGAGCTCCCGACTCTTTATATGTGTGATAAATTTTGACGATTGAACACTGTCTACCAACAGCTTCAGTTCGGGCAATTCAAAATCGCGGCTTGCAATATAATAGTTCGTTGTCCGCGTTTTATAGGAGCATATATCAAAGCCAAATAACTTCAAACACTCCAAGTCATCATAGATGCTTTTTCGCTCTGCAGAAATGCCGAATTTGGAAAGTTCGGCAATCATTTCCGGAACCGTGATCGTATGCTCCTCATCGGTCTGCTCCATTAAAATTTTCGCAAGATACAGCATTTTCAGTTTCTGTTGGGATTGTTTCATCAAACAACCTCCTTTCCTCTTTTCTACTCTTCGTCGAATTGCTCCAAATCAAACGTTTCTTCTTCCCAATCTTCCGTGCATTCCTCGAAGATATGATATTCTAAAAAACCATCCTGCAAATCGATGGTTCCGTCGTGGTTCCAATCAAAAAACGGCATCATTACATTCCTAAACAGATCTTTCCCGATACTTTTTTATTCATCACCGTGTTCATAAACACACCTTTACTGATGATTGCAAAATACCCGTTATATTCCTCTTCATAGTTTTCTGAAATGAGTTTGAGTGTTTCTTTCAGCTGAAGCATTGCGGCAAATTCATGTTTACAAGAGCCGCTGCAAAAGCAAGAACATTTCAGATTCGAAATGTCGCCTTCTCTGTAATCAAATTCGATTTCATAGTTTTCTCTGCCCTCCACAATCGTATGACCGTGTGTGCCGTCTATCTCCATGTACACAACTCTGTTTTCCATATAATAATCACGACCGCGGTCAGCTGTATCATATGCTATATCCATCGCAGATAAATCATCCAGAGGAAACCGAACCTCTTCATCATCTCCGCATGCATACTCTTCCTCCCCCTCAGGAGCCTTAAACCATGTGAGCACTTTTGCAAAAGGAATGGCATTTTTATCAAAAGTCACGATGTGCGAGCTTGCAAGAAAGAAGTCTCCGGTCACCTTGGTGTCAATGACAGCAAGCACTTTCTTATAATCTGAAAGCTTAATCTTAAAGGAATAATTGACCTCTGTCACCTGCCCGCGATACCCTTTCAGTTTTCCTTCCACATAAACAAAATCACCGACCTTCAAATCAAATCGGTCGTTGTAATAAGCCCATCCCATCCCTCTGTGAGGAAAATACACCTGCACCACAGATTTTCTCGGACAGACTGTTTCCCGAGAAACAACACCGGATGTTTCCTGTTCCTCTTTCTCAAAGATTCCGGTACGGAACCCAATAGGATATTTTTTCATATCGTTTGAACCTCCCACAAAAATTCTTTTTGTTTTTATGTGTTTATTTTAGCAAATTCAGTGGGCGTTAAAACGGACAGTGTATAATAAAAATATAACATATTTTTCTATCCAATGCAATATGACGAAATTTGTTCAGAGATTTTTATAGTAACACACAAAAAACCTCCAACGGCAGTTCTCTGCCGCAGGAAGTTAACTCATGTGCCCTGTACTTGCCAGAAGGTTAAGCATTCCGTGTGTGTTATGCCAAGACAAAATTTTTGATTTCTTCTTCCAACAGCTGAAAAACCTTTGCCACGAGATAGCCGTCAGCGATGGCATGATTCAGCCGGACGGTAACAGGCATGACAAGCCGTCCGTTCTCCTCTCTGTATCTGCCCCAGTTGATAATCGGTGCAAAAAATAAATGCCCGTCGGGAAGCTCGATATTCAGAGAATCATAACTCAGCCACGAAATATAGGACGCATCGAACCAATTCGGATGGTTTGCCATATCCAAACCGTATTCACGGGTTTTCTTTGCCTGTTCTATATCATCCGCACACTTCTCATAAAATATGTTGTAATCCTCGAAGTATTCCGTATACACCGGTGTACAGGTTTCGGTATCCTCATGGAAAATGTACTGGGTAGGATTCACTTTGTCATAACAAATCAGCGTGTCCGTCTGCCACAGATACCCCATCTTGTAGTCATCACGCGAATTTAAGAC
>CAKRUL010000380.1 GCA_934403665.1 uncultured Clostridia bacterium
AGAAAAAAAGAGCCTCCTATGGTATAATGAAAATAACACCATAGGAGGTATTTTTATGCCAAGAAGTTATCGTCATAGACAGGAATACGAATGACAACCTTGCATAAAGAATGACAAGGACAACCGCAGTGCGAATGCAATCAGAAATCTTACAATAAAGCCCATATACGAATGGCTGCTGTCATCCGTATATGGGCTTGCTTTTTTTAATGCCAATTCTGTGGCTCAGCCGATGCTGGTGTTACCGTTGACGGAAACCCCAACATCGGTAAAACCGTCAACGGGATTGCCGTCACCGGAAAAGCCAATCCAAATAAATACTATCTTAAGCAATTACGAAAGAATCAAATACTATCCTGATAAAGTATCAATCTATCAATCAAACGCGGATTGTTTGTTGGTATATCGAGACAAAAATAGGACAGATAGATAGGAGAGTTTTTTGTGCAATTAAGGGTTGGATATTGGGAATTTTCTTGCTTGTAAGCGGTGCAAAAAGGTGGGGATATATGATTTTATATCTTTGCATAAGCACGGTTTATCTAACAGATAAATGGCGATTTTCCCCTTGCCCATAGTCTTATTCTAAATTTTCGCATCTACACACCGCTTGGCGACCCATGCAATTACAAAGGTAACGACCTGTGCAATCGGCACAGCAAGCCATACTCCAGTCAGTTTCAGCATCGGCGGCAGGAAAAGAAGTATCAACAATGTGCAAATCGGTTCGGCATATACAAGAAGATAGGACAGTTTGTTCTTTTCTGTTGCATAAAAGTAGGAAGTCGTAATGCGGACGAATGCCAAAAACAGCAGTGTTGCAAGGAAAAACGGAAGATACCGCACAACTCCGGCATTTGCTTCTGCCGAAGCGCCAAACAAGACGCCAACTTTTGCTCTTGCAAGGTAGACACCGATCATGCAGACCGCCGTGATCACGGCAGCAGTCAGATATGCCAGCTTTCGGGCAGCCAGAATGGAGAGCCGGTCATTCTCTCCGTAATACTGGCTGATCAGCGGCTGACTGCCGTCGCCTACTCCTTGCAGCAGCAGATAGAGAATGGAGGTAATATACCCTATACAGCCGTAAACCGCAACGGCCTGCTCGTTCCCATAAAGAAGCAGAAAGCGGTTCATAAAAAGCAGGGTGATCGTAGGCGAAAAGGTTAGCCCAAAGGGTGAAATCGAAACCTTGAGAACATCTTTCCAAAGGCTACACAACTCCCGTGGCTCCGGCAGACGGAAGCTGCTCTTTTTGACAATAAAGAAAATGGCTGCCGCAATCATGGTTACTGCTTGCCCGATGATGGTTGCCCATGCAGCGCCAGCCATTCCCCAATTCAAAACCCACACGAAGGTATAGTCTAAAACAATGTTTGTTGCAAAACCAAGGATCATAGCAATCATGGCAACGGATGCTCCGCCCATATTGCGGATGAACGGCACAAAACCGGTTGCCAAAAGCTGAAAAACAGCGTCCAGTGCAATGACACGGGCATATTCAACGCAGAGAGTGAGCGTATCGTCTCTTGCACCCAGCAGATACAGAATCGGCCTGGCAAAGCCAAACAGGAGTGCTGTCAGTAACCCGGCTGCGATCAGCATCAGTACCGTTATCCCGGAAAAACACTCCTGCCGCTTTTTGGTTTCACCCTGTGCGTTCAGAATCGTAAAACGGATGGCACCCGATAGCCCAAGCCCTGTCCCGATTGCTCCGACCAATGCGGAAATCGGATAGCCCAATGTGATAGCGGCCAATCCTGCGTCACCTAGACTCCTCCCAATAAAGAAGCCGTCAACAATGGTGTAAACCCCCGACAATGCGAATGCGAGGATAGACGGAATGACATAAGAAAAGAATTTCTTATTGAATGCGGTGTTCATTTGCCTGTGTCTCCATTTCTTTTTCAAAAACAAGATTAAATAATGTAATAGCGTCCGTCATTTGCTTCATGCGCTCTGCACCCATGATGTCAAACACCCGTTGTTCCAGATCATGCAGCGGAGAAAGGACTTTCACTGCATAGAGCGTGCCTTTTTGCGTCAGGCACACTTTTTTCTCACGCCGATCCGACTCACCGGCTTGAAGGGAAACAAGCC
>CAKRUL010000381.1 GCA_934403665.1 uncultured Clostridia bacterium
CACATGAAGCTGCTTTGCTCTTTCCAACAGCTTCTGCTCAATATCTTTTAAGGTTTCATGCCCATAAATATCCGGCTCCCGAATCCCGAGCATATTCAGATTCGGTCCGTTCATCACGAAAACTTTCATTGTCTATCACCTTTTTCATCATATTTTTCATCGTTAAAGCATCTTCCGTCTGCGTTCCTGCCGATTCACAGATAAAGCGCGGAGCCAGATTTTTCTGCGCAACGAGTTCCGCCAACGGTTCAAAAGAGGGTCCGTATTGGGTATCCTCAAATGTGAGGTGCTTGATCTCCCCGCCTGCTGAGTACATGATTTTGGAAAAGTGGCTGTGAAACACTTTCAAACGGTCATAGCCCAAATGATTTTCTATTGCACTCAAAATCTCTGCAAACGCTTCCGGTTTCTTTAAGTTTCCCATTGTCCGGGCGTTCAAATGTCCAAAGTCAATGGTGGGAATCAGCCGTTCATCCAGCTTACACAATTCGATGACTTCCTCCAGTGTGCCGAGCTGATTGATTTTCCCCATTGTTTCCGGACAAATATGGATATCGCTATATCCCTCTGAATCTGCCTGAATCAAAGCTTTTTGAAGGGTATCTTTGGCAAGTTCCAAAGCCAGCTGTCTTGAAATTTTTCCTGCAGAACCGCTGTGCACGACAATGCGATCTGCACCCATCACTTTAGCAATGTGCATACATTGCATGATATAATCAACGCTTTTGCGCCTTTTTTCCTCTTCCACAGAGGAAAGGCTGATATAATATTGTGAGTGAATTGAAAGGCATATGCCAAACTTTTCAGCGTTCTCTCCTAAGATAGAGGCGCTTTTTTCGGAGATTTTAACTCCTTTGTTGCATTGATATTCATAGGCAGAAAGACCCAATTGTCCCAAATATCCCGGCATATCCAGAGAAGACTTATAACCGGCTGCCCGAAAGCTTTCCGAATTTCCGCCAGGGCCGAATTTCATCTGCATAGCAATCTCCCTTCCGAAAAATCTCTCATTTCAAAAAAAGACGTTCCAGTTTTCGTTTCCATTTGATAAACAGCTCTTCATTGTCATCAAACGGCTTTACGAGAACGGTCAACATTCCCAATCGATTTCCGCCCAAGATATCTGTGAAAAGCTGATCGCCAACCATGCAAGTCTCTTTTCTTGAGAGGCCAAACGACTGAATCGCCTTATTTAATTTAAAGGTTAAGGGTTTGCAGGCGCGATACATGTGCGGCAATTTTAAATTTCGGCTGTAAGTTGTGACGCGCAGCTTATTATTGTTAGAAACCAAGGCAATCTGAAAGCCTTCCCCTTGCAGTGCTTCCAAAAACGAAATCACTTTGGCATCCGGTTCAGGATCCGCATTGTATGCAAGTGTGTTATCAATATCAAAAATGATTCCTTTGATTCCGTGTTTTCGCAATGTTTCAAGATCTAAGTCAAATACCCGTTCCAAAACCATATCGGGTTTCAAATAATTCATGGACAGTCTCCTTGTCTCGTATGTTCTATTCTTATTATAACGTTGGCAGGAGAGGAAGTCAATTTCTTTTCAAAAAAGTGCTTGCGGATAAAAAACGCCGGGGAAGCCCAAAAAGACTTTCCCGGCAAAAAAGAACGGAGTGGAGAGAGAAATGGCATTGATCGAGAAGTGTTCGGTTTCTAAAATTTCTATTTACATTTTAAAATTAGTATTGTTCCATTTGATTTAACATCCATTCCACAAAAACAGCATAGCCCTTTTGCGGATCATTTACGAATACATGGGTGACTGCTCCCACCAGCTTCCCGTTTTGTATGATAGGACTTCCGCTCATTCCTTGCACAATACCGCCTGTTTTGTCAAGAAGCTCCGGATCGGTCACCTGGATCACCATATTTTTGATGCTTTGCGTTTGCTGATGAAAGATTTTCAGAATCTCGACATTATATTCCTTCACTTCATATCCGTCAATGGTTGCAAGAATTTTCGCCGGACCTGTTTTGACCTCATTGCGCAAAGCAAGCGGTATGGGATTTCCTTCACGAACGGCGGAAGGGTCTGTAACATTTCCGTATAATCCATAGGGGGTGTTCAGTTTGATGCGTCCCACTTCC
>CAKRUL010000382.1 GCA_934403665.1 uncultured Clostridia bacterium
TTTATTTTAGAATAGGCAGTAAAATATTTCAAGGGGTTTTCTATAATTCGACATACGTATACAAAACAAGGGGAAAAGCAGCAAAAACTTACAAAAGATCTTGGAATGAATCAAATATATGTCTGAGAACATTGGAAGATGTGAATGGCGGCGAATCAAGGGGAAAGCATGGAGGACAGAGTGCAGGGCACAAGGAACAGCGCGGCGCGGGCATATATCGCTTTGCGGAATTACAATACCGTTATCACCAATACAAGGCACAGGCGGACGCGGATCAAAAGACGACGGCGATGTATCAGAAATTTTATCAGGAGGATCTTCCGGCACAAGCATTAGAGAGCTGAACACCATATGGTTTTCACAGGCAAATTTCTTGTCATACTGCGTCAAAATGCTCATGAATCCGTCAGGATTCCTTCCGCTTTTTCCTTGTCTTACGAAAAAATTTGCTCTGTGGAAACTTTGTAACCCTGCACGCAGAAAAAATTTTGTTTTTTCGGTGCGTAAGGGTGCAGCAAGGCTGACGCCTTGCAAGACCGACAATCCCAAAAGGCGAAATTTTGGCAAGTGCAGGGCATATGGGGTTCAACTTTCTAATGCTTAAAGAACGAATTGCCAATTACGGTTTATCTGCAGCAGGAGGGTTGTCGAGACAGGAAAATATCATGATGCAGAGCGCCTTGATGGCGGAAGGAAATGAGCTGGAGGTTGCCAAAAATGGAGCGATTCTGCAGGCACGGATGGAGGCAGATAAGCTGATTTCGGAGGGCAGAATGAAGGAAGCGGAACAGCAGATGAACCTCGGCATGGAACGTGCGAAAGCAATCGCCCAGGAACAGCAGAATAATAAGGAATTGGCAATGCAGCTTGCGCAGTTAATCAGCGATAAGCAGGAGAAAGATAAGGATAGAGAGCATGAAGCGGCTGAAAAACAGAAAGACAGAGATTTGCAGGAAGCATTGCAGGAACTTCGGGGAGATCAGGAAATTTTCCTTGCAAAGGTCCAAGCAGAGATTGCAGAAAATAAAGCGGACAATGATTTAAGACGCCGCATTGCGGAGCTGTCTGCCGAGTATGGATTTAAGGGCGATCAGGAAAGATTGATTTCAACCTTGAGAAAAGACGAGGCAGCATACCAAAAAGATCTTAATATTGAACAGTATAAAGCAACCAAAGGAAGTTAATAAATACTATTCAATTTGGGTATATTCAAAAATTTTGTTTAACAAATCAAGTCTTATTTCATTGCCGTGAATAATTGAATCATATGCATTGTCTATAAGATTATCGGCATCTTTCATGTGTTGTTCTATAGATGTAGAATCATACAAGACGAGATTTTCATAAGCTAATTTTGTTTTGTCAATTGCATCGCCATAGTATTCCATAATTTCATTTACCTTTGTAAAATCTAAATTGATTTTTTGAGCGTTACTTACCAAATCATCTATGTAACTAATATAATTATTATAGTCATTAATAGCCTTATTAAAATAATCTATGGCGTCTGAGTATATTTTTTCTTTGTTTGCATAGTTTCCCCTTAAACAGTTTAAAAAGCTAATACACATGCTATAAGAACTTCCGAGACGTGAACTCAATTTTAACATTTCATCAAGGCGATACATTATTATACCAACAGTTTTTGTATCGTTGGTATTTTTGGAAGCGTTATTCGCCACAATATTTGCCGTATTAGAATACTGATCCCAGTTTACGGAACTTCCAAGCATTTCGGCACAGGTGCGGAGGGGAACATAGGTACGGTCATTGTATAATAAATTGGGGGAGGAAACCATTTTCCCGTTCACATTTAGATTCACACTGTTGACCTGAACCCAAATGTTTTGCCATTCGCCGGCGGCGTAGCCAATGCCTGTACCAAGCAAGGTGCAAGCCGTGCCTATCGCGATGAAACTTGACAATTTAATATTCTTAAAAAGCTGCATAATTTCCTCCAAAAATGATTACAGTATTTGCAATTTTTTTCTGTTTTACAAGATAATGCGTAATTACAAATTTATTTTAGAATAGGCAGTAAAATATTTCAAGGGGTTTTCTATAATTCGACATACGTATACAAAACAAGGGGAAAA
>CAKRUL010000383.1 GCA_934403665.1 uncultured Clostridia bacterium
GTTTCCAAGCCGTCAAACTTGTCCAGCTGTTTCATGTTTTCCGCAGTCATATCGATGGGATTTTTATAATAGGTGCTCTTGTCCGAGCGATCGGAATCGCTCTCTGCCAGACGGTGCATAAAGGAATAATAACAGCTTCCGTTTGGTGCAATCTGCGCCCCATAGGTGACGCCGTTGACCGTTCCGACATTGTATCCGCGTGTGACACTCATGTATCTGCCGGATCCGGATCCGCCCAAAATACCGCCTACTTCGTCCTTGCCGTTGACCGAAAGAATCTCGCCGGCATTATAGCATTTGGAAAGGATTGCTCCATTCGTCATACACAGTCCGAGGATGCCGCCTGCAAATTCGTTGTTTGTCTGAATCTTTCCGGTGTTATAACACAAATAGATGTTTCCGTAAGACCAGCCAACAATTCCGCCGGCAGTGGAATTCCCCGCCGTGATATTTCCCATATTTGCCGCATATTGCAGCGTAGCGCCGCTCTGATACCCTGCGATTCCGCCTGCGTAATTCGCGGTGGTTGTCACATCCCCCAGATTGACGAGGTATGTTGCCGTGATACTGCCTCCCAAAGTGCCGAAAAAGCCTCCGACATTCCCATTGGTTGCCTTGACCGCCGCAGTATTGGTGACATTGGTCACCTTTCCTGCAGTACAATCTTTCGTGGTTCCTGCCAATGCACCGGTATTTGCACCGGAGCCGCCGTTGATCAAACCGGCAATGGTCAGGTCATGAACGTCTGCACTGCCGGTCAGTGCTCCGAAGATTCCCGAGCCGTTCATCGTCACTGTGATGGTTCTGTTGTTTCCGTCCAGCGTTCCGCCAAAGCTATCAATCGACGTGTATCCTGTCGGCAGAGTGATATCGTTCTCAAGAACGAAGGAACCGTTTGGATTTGCCTTGATCAGGCTGACAAATTCATCTCCTGTGGAGATAGACGTTGCGTCTTCCGCACTTGCCGGGATCAAAGCAAAGCTCAATAACAATGAAATTGCAAGAAATAATGAAAAAATTCTTTTCATGCTAAGACTCCCCTTCTTAAAATTGATTGATTTTGTCCATCCAATCGCTGCACACAGCACCAGCTGTTTTGAGAATAAAATTTCATTCTCACCCCTCTTCTCCGTTGATTGCAAAGCTATCCTCAGGAATCTTTAGAAAACAAATGTGAGTGATCCGGAAGGAGATAGCCTTTGCCGCTATATAATTTCCCGCCGTTTTTAGCAAAGGAAAGCATATCGCTTTGAAATTTATTTTCAGGGACAAGCAAATCAATGCTGACCGCATCCTCTCTGTGGAAAATATCCATCCGCAGAGAAAAGGTGTTGACCGGACCAAGCACGATCCGGAACAGCTTCTGAAACTTCAGAATATTGGAGGAATCCTTCAGAAGGGCCTTCAAACCCGTATCCAGCGCCCAGGAACTGCACACAAACGCCTTGTAGGAATAATCGGGGAAATATTCGGAAAGAAATTGTTTGCCGCAACAAAACGATTCCTTCACCGCCTCCTCCGATAATTTTTCTCTGCCCGGCATATGCACGCCGATCACAGGATCCCCTTGGGTCACAATCCGTTCCAGATGGGAAAGGGAAACGGGAGAAAAAAGAAGCTTTCCTTCCTCATCAAAGGTATACCCTTTTCCGTCACGGATTTCCGGAGTGAACAGATCTCCCTGATAGCCGTCACCCGGCTGTTTTCCTTCGTCAGTATATCCATAGCCCTCCACAGCAATCGGAACCGATTCGCCGGTTGTTCTGTTCCGGTAGATGTCATATGGCATATGAAACTCCAATAACTCAAAAGCAAGTCTCCCCAGCACAAAGATATCCGGTTTAAGATACCGGTAAATCCAATAACGATGGGTTCCTTTGAGTCCGTAATTTCCGTATTGATGAAAGTTGCGCTCTGCAAAGCGGTTATACTGCGCCAGAAAATCGACGCTCTTGCCGTGACAGCGGTATTTTCCGCTCTCCGCCAAAACGGAGAGGCGGATCAGGAACAGAAGGTTAAACAAATAACCTTCCGTTCCGCAATCCGAAAAATCTGCAATTTCCAGACCAATTCTTGTGTCGCTTTCAAAC
>CAKRUL010000384.1 GCA_934403665.1 uncultured Clostridia bacterium
GACCTAAGCGTTGTGATTCCCGAGGGAAGCCTGCTGGAACCTGCGCTGAAAGAGCTCAAAACCCATTATTTTGCCCTTCCGAACTATGCAGATAAATCTCTTTCCTGGAAGGGAATCCGGGAATTTTATCGGCTGTTTCGGAAAGAGCGCCCACAGATTGTTCACACCCACGGGAGTTTATCTGCCCGGATTGCCGCAAGACTGGCCGGTGCGGACAAGATCATTTATACCCGTCATTGCGTGTTTGAACCAAAGCCTTTTCTGACCACTCCGATCGGAAAATGCATCTCGCGGCTGACCACCAGGCTGTTCACCGATAAAATTATCGCTGTGGCAGAAGCCGCAAAAGAAAACATTATCGCAGAAGGGGTATATCCCGATTATATCACCGTTGTAAAAAACGGTGTTGAGCCGCTTTCACCGGCAGATCCGGACACGGTTGCGGCTCTGCGGAAAAAATATCATTTCACGGAAAATGATTTTGTCACTGCCTTGGTGGCAAGATTACATAAAGTCAAAGGACATGAATACTATATCCGTGCCGCGAAAATTTTCAAAGACAAGGGTCTACCCATCAAATGCTTTATCGCCGGAACAGGAGACGAAGAAGAGAATCTAAAACAGTTGGCAAAGGATTTGGATGTCACGGATTATGTGGTTTTTGCCGGCTTCGTCAGCAATGTATCGGAAATTATGAGCATGATTGATTTACAGATTAACGCCTCTTACGGCACAGAAGCGACCAGTCTCTCCCTGCTGGAAGGAATGAGCTTGCACAAGCCGGCTGTCGTCACCGACTTCGGCGGAAATCCCGGCGTTATTTATCCGGAAAAGAACGGATTGCTGGTTCCGATCAAAAACAGTGACGCCTTGGCAGAAGCCGTTATTCGGATTTATGAGGACGAATCGCTACGAACAAAGTTGATTCAAGGTGCCAAAGTGGTTTTTGAACAAGAATTTCGCGCTGAGATTATGACAAAAAACATTGAGCAGGTTTACCGCGATGTGATAGGAGGAAAACTATGAGCAAAAAGAAATTGAATATCATTGATTATGCGATCATTCTTTTGGTCGTCGCCGCAATCGGAGCAGGCGCTTATCTTCTCAAAAATACGTTGAACCAACACTCCCAGGGGAACGATGCCTCTACCGTCACATTCGAGGTATTTCTGCAGGATCAGCACGCTTATCTGTCGGAAGCCACCCGGGAAGCAATCGGTGAAGAACTTCTTTTAAGCCAAAAAGAAAAGGACTACGGCACTTTGAAGGACGTCAAAGTGGAGCCCGCCAAAAAAGCGGTTCCGGATAAGGTCAACGGAATTTTTCGGGAAGAAATTCTTCCGGACAAATACGACATCACTTTGGTGATTGAAGCAAAAGCAGCTGTTTCCGATATGGGAATCTCGATCGGGCAGACTCCGCTGAGAACAGGAACACAAATGGTGGTAGGCAATAAGAAATTTGCCGCTTCCGGATATATCTTTAATATCACGGTCAATTAGAAGGAGGGAGAAGCACATGAAAAAGAAATGGAACGTTTTAGATCTTATATTTATTGCAGTAATCCTCATCGCTGTTGTGGCAGTTGGCATCCGCTTCACCTCATCCAAGATTTCCAAGGCGACCTCCCCGGTCAAGCTGGAAGTGGTTGTTCGCGTGGATAACATACGGGAATGCTCCGTCAACTCTATTCGGAAATCCGAAGCCTTTTATGACAAAGACAAATTGTTCGGCAAGGTGAAAAATGTTGCCGTGGAGCCTTTCAAAGACCATATCGAAAAAATAGACGGTTCTGTGGTAAACGCTGAAAATCCAGAGAAATACACGGTTTTCATCACAATGGATGTGGATACCGTGCAAAACGATCACAATTTTTTCACACCTAATTTAAAAACTTTCGGGGTAGGGTCTTCCCTGTCTCTTCAAGGCAAATTTGTTGCCTTTGACTCAAAGGTGCAAAGCATAAAACCGCAAAACTAATCCGGAATCAAAAACAAAGAGACTGTCGAATGAAGTGCACCAGTTTGTACAGACAGCACAAAAAAGAGTGTCTATGGCATCAATATTAATATTTAAGCAACATACTG
>CAKRUL010000385.1 GCA_934403665.1 uncultured Clostridia bacterium
GCATCAAGCCGAGCAGCGGATTAAAATAAAAAGCGCCTGAAATCATTGAGATTTCAGGCGTCTTTTCTTGCGATACAACGGCAAATCCATGTTCTTCCCGTTTGCCTTTTTTGCGAAAGTCTGTCGGTGAACGTTCCGTCACAACAGAAAGACTGCTTATTTCATCAGGCTTCTGTAGATTTCGGCGATTTCCTCGACACTGGTATCTCTCGGGTTGCCGGGACGGCAAGCATCTGCATATGCCGATTCTGCAAGAGCCGGGATATCCTCTTCTTTGACAATTCCTTTCAAAGTGGACGGAATTCCGACATCCTCTGAAAGCTTGCGAACTGCGTCAACAGCCGCTTTGCGGTATTCCTCAGCGCTCATGGAGTCAACATTTTCAACTCCCATAGCCTTTGCGATGTCCTTATATTTTTCACCTGTATATTCAGCGTTGTATGCCATCACTGCCGGCAGAAGGATTGCGCATGCCTTGCCGTGCGGTGTGTCATAATAAGCGGAAAGGGTGTGTGCCATGGAGTGATCCACGCCGAGTCCGACATTGGAGAAGCCCATGCCTGCAACATACTGACCGAGTGCCATTCCCTCTCTGCCGTCTTTTCCGTTCTTGACAGCATCGCGCAGAGAACGTGCGATGATTTCAATTGCTTTGATATGGAACATATCCGAAAGCTCCCATGCGCCCTTGGTGATATATCCTTCAATGGCGTGGGTCAAAGCGTCCATACCGGTTGCCGCCGTGAGAGATGCCGGCATCGTTGACATCATATCCGGGTCCACAACAGCGACGATCGGAATATCGTGAGCGTCCACACAAACGAATTTCCGTTTCTTTTCCACATCTGTAATGACATAGTTGATGGTAACCTCTGCCGCCGTTCCTGCCGTCGTCGGCACTGCAATGATCGGCACGCATTTGTTTTTGGTGGGAGCTACCCCCTCCAGAGAACGCACATCTGCAAACTCCGGGTTGGTGATAATGATTCCGATGGCTTTGGAAGTATCCATAGACGATCCGCCGCCGATTGCAACGATACAGTCTGCGCCGCTGTCTTTGAATTCTTTCACACCGTGCTGAACATTTTCGATGGTGGGATTCGGCTTGATGTCGGAATACAGGGTGTAGTCAATTCCTGCCTTTTCGAGAATATCAGTCACTTTTTTGGAAACACCGAACTTCACCAGATCCGGATCCGATGCCACAAAAGCTTTTTTGAAGCCGCGGCTTTTGATTTCATCCGGGATCGCATTGATGGCGCCGGCGCCGTGATACGATGTTTCGTTTAACATAAACTTGTTCATAAAAATCCACCTTTCCTTTGTGTAAGCATTCAAAAAATAGAAACTGTTCTATTTACGTCTTTATTATAATGGATAAATCGAATTTTGTAAATGAAAAAATATTCTCACAAAACGGCTTCAAACATCGAGGAGGCGTCCTCCTTCTTCACATGCTCCGCCACCGCCGTCACACGAACCTTCAGCTCCTTCTCCCCGAATTGAATCACAAGAACGTCTCCGACCTTCACATCGGCAGAGGGCTTTGCCGCTTTGTCATTCAGCAAAACTCTCCCCTGCTCGCACGCCTCATTGGCGACTGTTCTGCGCTTAATCAGCCGTGACACCTTCAAATATTTATCCAGTCTCAATCCAATCCCCCCTGTTTCTTTGCGGCAGTCAATGTGTTTTTCATCAGCGTTGTGATGGTCATCGGGCCGACGCCGCCGGGAACCGGTGTGAGAAATCCTGCCGTTTTGCTGACCTCTTCAAAGTCCACATCGCCGCACAGCTTCCCGTTTTCCAGACGGTTCATCCCCACATCAATCACAACAGCGCCTTCCTTCACCATATCCGCCGTCACGAATTTCGCTTTGCCGACTGCGGCGACCACAACATCCGCACGTTTGACAACCTCTTTCAGGTTCCTGGTTTTGGAATGGCAGATCGTCACCGTCGCATTCTGATGAAGCAGCAGCATTGCCATCGGTTTTCCGACGATATTGCTTCTTCCGATGACAACACATTCCTTCCCCGTCAGGTCGATTCCGGTATCCTTCAAAAGCTCCATAATGC
>CAKRUL010000386.1 GCA_934403665.1 uncultured Clostridia bacterium
GAATTGACGTAACAGGTAATTGTAGGTTTCTATTATGACCTGTTATATATTTATCTGAAAAAGCTACTGCACCACTGCTACAGCATGTTGATGCCCATGAGTCGATAATATCGTATCCATAATAACCTGTTGAATAATGCACGCCTCCACCAGCAGCCGCTGTGACTAAAACCTTGTCATAAGTTTTTCCTGCATATACAGTATGTATATTGTTAAACCAAACCTTAGTAACAACTCTATACTTTGTAAAACACACTTTTTGGCTAATCGTATCAACTAATACACCTGCTGCAACTGGAATTCCAAGTTCAGCTAAAACCGTTACAGTTATTGCACCGCCATAAGCTGCAAGAAGTGCGCTTACTACAAGTCCAACTGCTGTACCCTTGCTAAACTGAAGCATATGTCCCTCATAGCGATTACTCGAGGACAACTCACTAGCCATCGTTTTTGTATTTCCATACAAAATTTTTCCGTTATATACGTAGTCCGTTCGATAGTTTTTTTCAATATTAAATTCCTTTGTAGGAAACAATTCTGCAAGGGGTTCAATTGATGGTACAAAATTTTCTGTCTCCATATCAAGGGCGATGGCTTTTAAGTGTTCCTTAAGATCGTAATTTTGTCTTGAGACTTTTTTGTCATTCCTATAAATATCTAATATTGCTTTACCCGTTTGCCTATCAGTTGTTACTCGATGATCCAGTGTACCATCACAATAAATCTCTATAATGTATGAATCCTTCGTTTCTTGCACAACTGATGTCAGTTGTTCCCCATTCTTATCAATAATTGTTGATTCGAATTTTTGAATCTTAACATCATTGCCTGCGGCAAATGCGGTAACGGACATAGACATTACCATCACAACGGTCAAAACGAAACTTAGTACTTTTTTCATCATTTTCTTGTTCCTTTCTTTTCTAAATACTACAACTAATACTTCACTTCACTGCTATACTTGATCACATGTTCGCTTTTGCTTCCTGCGTATGCGTAGCAAGAGGCTTTGGCGCGATAGGTATAGCCTTTTGGTACGGATATCGTTTCTGCCAAAGCGAAGTTTACAGAATTTGCCGATTTCGTCCAATCATCATAATCCACCCACTTACCGTCCTTATACTGTTGCAAGTATAGATGTATGGTAACTTTGGTAGTGATACCTGGTTTTCCATTCACATTTGCAGAAACTGCTGCTTCACCAGCTGTGATGTTTAAACGTGCATACACATTCACATAGTTATCTGCCATCGGTGCAATGGCATCAAACATAGACGCTGAAGCAACAGTAATGCTGCTAAAAAGCAATACACAAGCGACTAGCAATACGGTAATCGTTCTTTTCATATTCTCACCTCCTCTCTGTTATTTGTCAGAAGTTTTTTGCTTCTACGTATAATAACCATCAAAAAGGTGATTTGGGGACAAGAAATTTTAAATTATTTTTGTATTTTTTTCAGTACTTTTCACGTGATGCTTTCTGCAATCTTCAAGATTTCTGATAGCGGAATATTTCCTGAAATCGTATATAAAGAAACGCCATCAGACCAAATGATATAAGAATACGTTGGTTCCTCAGCAGAATAGCCCTTATGTCCATGAATACTGATTGGTGCAAAGCTCTCCGCTTCATTGTCAATGCTGAGTCCTGTAGATTCAAGTACCGCTGTCTGGTTATAATAAATCACTTTATCATTCTCTGCATCCAAGAACTCAATCGTATAAATATCTTCTGCCTGAAATACTTCTCCTCGCACATATCCCTCCGGCACGGTCGGTTCTTTGAACGCAAAGGCTTCTGCTGCCCCCACCGGGTCCTCAAGCTCGAAGGTCACGTCCAGTGTGCCTTGCTTCTCGTTGTTGGTTTCGTGCCAGATGATCGCAAAGCGGATCGCGCAGGCTGCCAGTGCCAGAATCAGGGCGGCTACCAGCGCTATAGCGACGGCGCGGCGCATCGTATATCTGCCAAAGGTCACATACTGCATGCTGCGTTCGGAATTCAAACGACAGATTTTCCGTCTGTTTTGCTGCGCCGCCTCTGTGCGCGCAGCTTCCCTTTGTGCCTTGCTTCGGATC
>CAKRUL010000387.1 GCA_934403665.1 uncultured Clostridia bacterium
AGAAACGTCTCTAAATATTATGAAAACACCTCGACGGATGCAATCAAAAACATCAGTCTGAAGATTAAGAACGGGGAGTTTGTCTTTATCGTAGGTCAGTCAGGTGCCGGGAAATCCACCCTCACGAAACTGATGATTGCGGAGCAGAAACCGACTTCCGGCGAGGTTTTGATCAACGGCTATAAAGTGCATGAGTTGAAACGAAAAGAAATTCCCTATTTCCGGCGTGGAATCGGAATGGTATTTCAGGATTTCCGCTTGCTGGAAAATAAAACCGTCTATGAGAATGTTGCCTTCGCAATGCAGATCATCGGGGCAACCAGCCGCCAGGTGCGCAGAAAGGTGCCGGAGGTACTCTCCAGCGTCGGGCTCGCGGCAAAAGCAAAAAGCTATCCGGGGCAGTTATCCGGCGGAGAACAGCAGCGAGTTGCGGTTGCAAGGGCTTTGGTGAACAATCCTTCTGTGATTATTGCGGACGAGCCTACCGGAAATCTGGATCCGATTATTTCAAAAGAAATCTTACAAATGCTTGCGGAGATTAACAAAAACGGTACTACCGTTATTGTTGTCACCCATGACAAGGAGCTTGTGAACACCTTGCAGAAAAGGGTCATTGCCCTGGATGCAGGTCAGATTGTAAGTGATGAGGAAAGGAGTGGTTATATTGAAACTGCATTCCTTTCATAACTTTCTGAAGGATGCGATGCGCAATGTTACCCTGAACAAAATTCTGACGCTGGCAACGGTTATCACGCTGGCGGCAGGGCTGTTCCTGTTCGGGTTTGCCACCGTTATCACACTGAATGTTTTTTCCATCACCGATAAACTGGAAAATGATTTCAAAATTGCTGTTTATATTGATGAAAAGTATCCGACACAAAATATCGGCAAAATTCAGGATGAAATCGCCAAGCTTCCCAATGTCGCAGAAGTAACATTTGTCCCGAAAGATCAGGCATTTGAGGATTTCAAAGAAACCTTTGGTGAGACCGATATCTTAGAGGGCATCGACAACGGAAGCATTTTAAGAGATTCCTTTCAGCTGACGTTGACGGATTTAAGCCTTGCCTCTCAACTGGTTCCGGAATTGCAGAAGATTGACGGTATTGTGAAAGTTGTGACGATGGATGATACCATGAATACTTTTTTGGGTGTCACAAAGAAATTGCAGGTGGGGACGATTGCGGTCAGTCTGATTCTCGGTCTGTTGTCGGTTTTGATTATTACCAATACCATCAATCTTTCTATTTTTAACCGCAGAAAACAGATTAACATTATGAAATATGTCGGTGCCACGGATTGGTATATTCGCTGGCCGTTCGTCATGGAAGGGGCAATGATCGGGTTGATTGCCGCCGTGCTGTCATTTGCAGGCGTCTATTTTCTGTATGATGCGGTCATCGGTTCTGCCACCGGATTTCACAATACCCTCGGCTTGGTGGACAAACAGCAAATGATTTTGCCCATTGTATTGGTTATCTTTTCTGCCGGCATTCTTTTAGGTGTTCTCGGCAGTTTGATATCCGTTCGGAAACACTTAAAAGTTTAGGAGGAAAAGAAAATGAAATACTGGAGAAAAACGGTTGGAATTTCCTTGGCTTTCAGTATGCTCGGGGCGTCTTTCTTTCCTGCATTCGCGGCGAATTATGATTCTCAGAAAAAAGAACAGAATCAGATTATAGAGGACAGCCAGGCCAAAAAAAAGGAAATCCAAAAATCTCTGGATAAAATCATAGAAAACATCACACAGACCTCCAATCAGCTCTCTGCGGCGGAGGAGGAATTGGATCAGGTCAATGACTCTCTTGCAAAAAATCAGGAGGCTTTAAAGGAAGCGCAGACAGAGGAACTTCAAAAAACGGAATCCTTGCGAAAAAGACTTCGCACCATATATGAGGACGGTTCTCTTTCTTATTTTAATATCTTGATGTCTTCTGAGTCCATCTTTGATTTTTTCTATAAAATAGAGATTATAAAGGAAATTACGGAATACGATAACAATCTTTTAAATACAATAAAGAATACCCGTGCAGAAATAGAGGAGAAACAGCAGCAGATTGAGGCTGATAAGGCG
>CAKRUL010000388.1 GCA_934403665.1 uncultured Clostridia bacterium
AACCACCATTGAAAATGCAGCGATAGAGCCGGAAATCACCGACTTATCTCATTTTTTAAATTCTATGGGCGCCGAAATTCTGGGAGCCGGAACCGATACGATAAAAATCAACGGCGTAAAAGAGTTGTCCGGTGCAGAACACCGTGTTATCCCGGATCGCATTGAAGCCGGAACTTACATGGTTGCGGCGGCTGCCTGTCACGGGCAGGTGACCGTCAACAATATCATTTGCGAACATTTGAAGCCCATCATCGCCAAATTGAGAGAATCCGGCGTTGAGATTATTGAAAATTATCATTCCGTCACCGTAAATGCGACGGAACCCTTCAAGCCGATTGATTTAAAAACACTGCCTTATCCGGGATTTCCGACCGATATGCAAGCACAGTTTTCCTCCTATTTGTCCGGGATTCCGGGCACCAGCATTGTCACCGAAACCATCTTTGAAAACCGTTTTATGCATCTTGGGGAACTGAAACGCATGGGTGCCAATATCAAAACAGAAGGTCGGACAGCGGTGATTGAAGGAACCTCTCTTACCGGTGCCAAGGTGAAAGCAACCGATCTGAGAGCAGGCGCCGCTCTTGTCATTGCAGGCTTGCACGCAGAGGGAGAGACTGAAATCTCCGACTGTCAATATATCACAAGAGGCTATTATCAGTTTTATGAAAACTTAAACCGGCTGGGCGCAAACATTCTGCGAATCGATTAAGGTTCAGTCTCTGCATTTTAAGTAAGCAATTTTCAAAAGCTCGATTCCTCGTATCAATTTTTCATTCTCGTTTTGCACATAACACAGTCGAAAATAATCTTCTTTCGGAGAGGCACCGTAAAATTCCTGTGACGGCATAATATATACCCCTCTGGAAACACAATATTCATAGAACCGTTTCATGGAAAGATTTCCGGGAAGTTTGATCCAGAAATTAAATCCGCCTTTCGGTTCATGATATTGAAAATTATAATAACTTAATTCCTTCATATATTTTAATGCAATCCGATATTTTTCCTCATAAAAAGATACTGTTTTTTTCAAATGTTTTTCCATATTTTCCGTTAAAAACACATGAAGCCAGCGCTGAAACAGCCCGGACAAAGAAACGTCCAGATTTCCCTTCACGGCAGCCACATGCGCCCGAAAGGCTTTCGGAACCACAACAAACCCAAGACGCACCCCGGGCATTGTAATTTTGGAAAAGCTTTTGATATAAAATACCCGATCATTTCGGTCGCGGCTTTTCAAAAAATTGCGGGGTGCCCCAAAATTAATATCGCTCAACAAATCATCTTCAATGAGATAAAAATGATATTTTTCCGCTAATCTTAAGAGTTCTGAAACGATTTCCTGACGGTATGATATTGTGGTTGGCGTCTGAAAGGTGGAGGTGACACATAAAAATTTCGGATGGTAAATCTGAAGCATCCGTTCCAGCTGTTCCAAATCCATTCCATTCTCTTTTAAAGGAATTCCATATACCACCGCTCCTGCCTGTGTGAAAGAATTTTTTAAACCGGTATAGGTCGGTTTTTCAATGAATACGACATCCCCTCTTTGTGTCACCGAACGGGAAATCAGATCGATTCCCTGCTGGGATCCGGAAACAACAATCACATCCCGATAATCAGCCGAAATATTCTGATACTTTTTCAGATAACGGCAGATGGTTTTGCGCAGAGGCAAATACCCTTCCACTTCCTGATAATCAAAAACATCTTCCCGGTCCCGCCGAATGATTTCTTTTAATATGCGGTCAAAATTCCAGATGGGATACGCCGCCTTGTTCGGGTTATTTCCCATAAAATTGATGTCTTCTTTTGATGGGTGCGCTAAAAGAATCGTCTGCTTTTTGGTATGATCCTGGATTTTGGTTGTCACAAAAACTCCGGATCCCTGTTTTAATAAAACATATTGCTTCTCCTCCAAAAGCTTCATGGCATGCGTGACGGTGGAAAGATTCACGCCGTATTCCGCAATCAGCTTTCGGTAAGACGGGAGCTTTTGACCGCTTTTATAGATGCCCTTTTTGATTTTTTCCTCCAGCTGCTCGGCAAGCACCTGATAAAGGGGTCGA
>CAKRUL010000389.1 GCA_934403665.1 uncultured Clostridia bacterium
CCTTTCTGTATGCTGTTTCAATGCCTTTTTGCAGATTTGATAAGTATATCATATTTTCAAATCAGAAAAAACCTTTTTCTCCGACTTTTAACAAATCGTTTATAATTTCCGCAAAAAAGCGCTCCTGTCAAGCAAAAAGTTTTCCAAATAGATATTGCCAACGATGGAAATAATGTTATAATAGAACAGGAATCAGTTTGTGTAACCCATCATGGAGGATGTATGATTGATAAAATAAAAGAACAATTTAAAAACTTTGATTTTCCACTTTTTATTGCAACAATATGCCTGACCGTCATTGGAATCATTTTAATCTCCAGTGCAACCAAATCCATGTCCGGCGGTTCCAAAAATGTGATCATTCAGATCGCGGCACTGATTTTGGGAATTGCGGCTTGTCTCGTGGTTGCCTTTTGGGATTACGAGTATCTTGCGACAAAATCTTATTATATCTTCGGCATCAATGTTCTTCTTTTGGTTGCCGTGCTGATTCTGGGAACCGGCGCGGAGGAATGGGGCGGCAAAAGCTGGATTCGGTTCGGACCCATCGGGGTTCAGCCATCTGAATTGGTGAAGATTGGCTTCATCATTTGTCTTGCCGCACAGCTTGCGCATTTTAAAGAAGAACTGAACCGGCCGCAAAAATTTTTATGGACATTGCTGCATGCGGGCACTCTGTTGGGTTTGATTCTTCTGCAGCCGGATATGGGAACCGCCATGGTTTTTGCGGTGATTTATGCCGGAATGCTTTTCGTTGCAAAATTAAGCTACAAATATATCATCACGGCAATTGCGGCTTTTGTTGCCAGCACCCCTTTGATTTGGATGTTTGTTTTGGACGGTTACCAAAAAAATCGGATTCTTGTCTTTTTAAATCCTGAGCTGGATCCGCAGAAATCCGGTTATCAAGTCATTCAATCCAAAATCGCCATCGGCTCCGGTCAAATTACCGGAGAAGGCTTATATTCCGGCATTCAAACGCAATTGGGATTTTTGCCTGCGAGACACACGGATTTCATTTTCGCGGTCGCCGGTGAAGAACTCGGGTTTATCGGATGTCTGCTCATTATTGGTTTGATTATTTTTATCATCGCAAGATGTTTTTGTATCGGACAAAATGCCAAAAATTCTTTGGGCGGCTTCATGGCCGTCGGCGTCGGCGTGATGTTACTGGCGCAATCTTTTGAGAATATCGGCATGACCATCGGGCTGACTCCGGTGACCGGAATCACCCTTCCCTTTTTGAGTTACGGGGGATCCTCCATCGTCACAAACTTCATTGCGATTGGATTGGTCTTAAACGTGTGCCGAAAACGAAAGGTGATTAATTTTGGATAGTTCTTTGCCGCAAACGGTAAACGAACTCGTTTTGAAAAGTAAATTTTACGGTTTACACAAAACCCCCCTTGCTCCGTATCAAACGGAGCAAGGGGGGAAACTTTTGCAATGAATCATCTGCGCAATCAAAATTTTTCGGTCAAGAAAAACCTTATTCGTAATCTACGACATCAAGCCATTTCATGCACAGTTCTTTTTCTTCCGGCTTTTTCTCTGCCAGCTGTGCCGCCGCTACAATCGGAAGCCATTCCTGCACATATTTCTTCGAGGTGTTTGTTTTCTCACAGAAAAGATTGAGATATTTTTTTGCCCCATGCGGATAATCCAACGCAAGACGCAGATAGGTTTTGCCAACGTCCGCACTGGCATTTCCCTGTGTTGCGGCAACCCAATCCACGATATATGCTTTGCCCTCTTTTGTGATAAGGATATTTTCCGGGCTGAAATTGCCGTGGCACACTTTGTCATGCTTCTTAATGCTGTCCAAACGGGTCAACAAATCGTATTTTTTGACATCATCAATTTCGTCCAAATTCTGAATTTTCGTATGCAGCTGATCTTTTAATTTGTTCAGCAGCGGCGATTTCATCTTATGAACCTCCAACTGCAAATCCAGCATTTTTTCAATATATTCATCATTTTTTTCCGGATTCTCTTTCATCAGCTGTGCAAGCGTTTTCCCTTCCACATATTCCATCTTGATGGTCCATTTTCCGTCAAAGATCCCTACTTC
>CAKRUL010000390.1 GCA_934403665.1 uncultured Clostridia bacterium
GAAAAATTCCGAAAGTTTGCAACGCCGGGATTTCTTCAAGGTGTTATGGTTTCCTCTCTTTTGAAAAGTGCTTTTTTAGTAGAGGGAACAGCAAAACAGCTTTGTCCGGAAGGCGATCCGGAAGTTGATCCGAACAGTGGACAATTGAGAAACAGTATTTCTGTGTCAAGTATACCGGGTGGTGCTGAAGTCGGCTCAAATGTGGAATATGCGCCGTATGTGGAATACGGGACAGGGCAAAGGGGCGACCCCTCCGTTGAGCATGTCACCGAAAAAACAAACGAGGTTACCGGGGAAACATATCCTTATATGGGACAAGCTCCGCAGCCTTATTTATATCCGGCATTGGAGGCACATCGTGACGACATAAAAAATAATATCATTCAAGATCTGGATAACGCCATCAAAGGGAGGTGACCGGAATGGTTGACATGAATTTACCGATTTATCATTTGCTGAAAGATATCGCAAGCGTAGAGCTTGAATTCCCGGATAAATTCTCAGAATTTCCGGTCATTACACTCACAGAGGTTTCCAATCCATCCGGCGTGATATATGAAGGGCAGGAGCTTAACTCCGCTGTGACTTATCAAGTTGACGTTTGGGACAATGGAGAATCCAGACAGGAATGTGAACGAATCGCCTCCGAGGTGAGCAAAAGGCTGATAGCAAACAATTTCACCCGTCCTATGTCGCGAGGGTTAAAAGACCCAAGCGGATTACACCGCAAAACAATGTATTTCAAAATTAACATAATCGAAAAAGGAGTGTTTTAAATGGCAGGAGTACAAAATTATATCCCTATGATCGGGGTAGACAAATTGGCATACGCCAAAGTAACAGCTAACACAACCTCAGAGTACACGGCGGAAACGCCGAAGATGGTTCCCGGGCTGACGGAAGCAGGGGTAAACCTAAATCCACAGACCAGTACGTTTTATGCGGACAATGGAGCATATGACACAGCTACAGCAATGGGTGAGTTTGACATTGCTGTAGCGTGTGCAGACGTTCCGCCTGCAATGAAAGCGGACTTATTCGGATACGGGTATGATTCAACTACGGGTCTTGGTTCCGTATCTGATATTAACGCCCCGTCAGTAGCCATCCTTTACCGGATGATGAAATCCAACGGCGCATATCGGTATATCCGTATTTTCAGTGCAAAAGCAGTTCCGAACGAGGAAAAAGCACAGACAAAAGGCGGAAGCATAAACTTCCAGACGAACGGATTTTCGTTGAAAGGTGCAAAGCGTTTGAAAGATGGTTTGTATTACGAAATGTTGGATGATGATGATCCGAGCCTTCCTACTGGAGTTACGGCGGCCTTAATTGCAGAAAAATGGTTTTCATCTGTCAGCTGGGAAGTTGCGGCAGGGGAATAAAAAATAAGGGGCGGGAAACCGCCCCATAACATTTAAAGGTGAATATTATGGAACAAAGCGTCCTTACTATAAAAATAGGCAGAGGCAAGATCATTTCAAAGCATTGGGATTTTGAAGCTCTGTGCCTGATTGATGATAATATGGAAAAGAACGGGATCATTGCAAAATGTATCAATGCAGTTTCCTATCTGTTTGAGGGAACAAGCGCGACTGACGAATTTCTTTTGTCATTGTCACCAAAAAGAATTCACGAATTATGTGAAACCGTGTGGGCTTGGTATGTTCGGGATATTCTTACTTTAAAACTCGAAAAAACGGATTTGAGTAAACCAAAAGGAAAAACCAAGCTCAGAGATATGTATGCGGATATCTTTAAAGCGTGGGGAACATTGCCGGATGAAATCGGGAGGCAAAGACCGAGAAATGTGTTTCACCTCCTTTCCAATCTCGGAGAAAAAGAACCGGATGCCGATGAACTGATTTCCAATCTTCCAGAGACTTCAAAAGCTTTCTATGGCTTGTAAATTATCCTTGAATTTTCCTCTTTTTTGTTATATAATGGGATAAAAACGGAGGGGATTAGCATGAAATGTCTGAATTGTGGCTCTGAATGTAAAGAGAATCAAAAATTTTGCAGTGAATGCGGACATAAAATTGAAGTCATTGAAGAAATTGATGAAAAT
>CAKRUL010000391.1 GCA_934403665.1 uncultured Clostridia bacterium
TTCTTTGCCGGCGCTGTATCGCGGCATGCCGGAACCAGACCGTGGATGTGATTACAGCAAAGGAAAGAGGATTCAATACCAATATCGGAGCGGCCTTTGACAAACCGATCAGTGATGTCGACTGCGTTTTCTGCGGACAATGTATCGTTTCTTGCCCGACCGGGGCGCTGACCGAACGGGATGATACCAAAAAGGTTTGGGAAGCAATCAAGGATCCGGAAAAACACGTTGTCTTTCAGACGGCTCCGGCAGTCCGAGCGGCATTGGGCGAGGAATTCGGCATAGAGATCGGAACTCCGGTGACAGGAAAAATGGTGAGCGCCATTCGGCTTTTGGGTGCGGACCGTGTGTTCGACACCGATACCGGCGCTGATTTGACGATTATGGAGGAAGGTACGGAGTTTATAGAGCGGTTTACCAAAGGGGAGAAGCTGCCTTTGATTACCTCCTGCAGCCCCGGATGGGTAAAATTCTGCGAACATAACTATCCCGAATTTTTAGACAACCTTTCCACGGCAAAGTCTCCGATGGAAATGTTCGGAGCGGTTCTGAAGAACTTCTATGCAAAGAAAATCAATCGGAAACCGGAAGAGGTTTTTGTGGTTGCGGTTATGCCCTGTACTTCCAAAAAATTTGAAGCTGCACGGGAAGAGATGAGCACCACCGGCGGCAAGGATATTGATGTTTCCATCACAACGAGAGAATTGGCGAGAATGATCAAATCCTGCGGAATTGATTTCAAAAACCTGGAGGAAGAAGCGTTTGACCAGCCGTTCGGTGAAGCGACAGGCGCGGGCGTTATCTTTGGCGCAACCGGCGGTGTTATGGAGGCGGCGCTTCGTACCGTCAGTGAAGTGTTAGAGAACAAACCTCTTGAGAAACTGGATTTTGAAGCTGTCCGAGGGGTGGAAGGCATCAAAGAAGCGACACTCACCGTTGCCGGAAAAGAAGTAAAAGTTGCTGCAGTTCACGGCTTGAAAAACGCCAGAAAAGTGTTGGAAAGCGTGAAAAGCGGTGCGGCACACTATGACTTTATTGAAATTATGGCATGTCCCGGAGGTTGTGTCAACGGCGGAGGTCAGCCGATTCGCAGTGCAAAATTCCATATGGATCATGACGTGCGTGCTTTGCGCGCAAAAGCGCTGTATCGGGAAGATGCCAATGCGGTGATGCGCAAATCGCATGAAAATCCGGTCGTCACAATGCTTTATGAGGAATATTTTGAAAAACCGTGCAGTCACAAATCACATGAATTGCTGCACACACATTATCATCAAAGAGAAAAAATCTAAGAGGGTTGTTGCATGTTTGAATTCTACAATCATGTGAAGGAAATCACCTTGATTTTTCAGGAGGGCAGACTCATTTTTGCGAATGAGTCTGCTTTGCATTTTTTCAATTGCTATTTTCATACGATTGAGGGCAAACCGATTTCCTTCTTCTTTCAAAATCATTTTGCAGAGGGAACCGAAACACTTTCCCTGTGCGGCGGCGGAACCCTCACCTGCGAGTGCAAACATTTTTCGCAGGATGGGAAGGAATTTTGTCTGTTTCATCAGCTTCCTGAGCAGGGCGAGACGGAGGAAATGCTTCTGACCACACCGAAAGCGCTGTATGATCCCTTGATGATAGGAAAAGCGGCAATCATGACACAGAGCATTGCCGATCCCATACAAAATATCATCGAATCGGCAGAACATCTGCTCCGTCAGGAGCCTGCTCAGCTGAAATTGCGGGAAGAACTTCTGGAAATTTCCAAAAACGCGGAGGATATTTACCGTAAGACGAAAAGAATGCTGGAGGAATATGCGACCCTCACGTTGCATCAGGAACGCTGTGTCTCCTGTTTTGATTTGCGAGAAGCGGTGCAGCAGGTCTGCCGGCGGATAGAAGAGTATCTTATTTTGGAAAAACTGCCTGTGAAAATTCATTTTTCAAGCCGGGATTCCGTCTGTTTGATTCTTGCGGATAAGCAGCAGGTGATGAAAGCGATCACCGGTCTGGTTTCCGGAATGGTTCGCTATTTGACGGATCATGAAGAAAAAGGACGCATCAATGTCAAGGT
>CAKRUL010000392.1 GCA_934403665.1 uncultured Clostridia bacterium
CGGATGAATTGACGCGCGCTGTTCAAACTCACCTTGAGAAAAAAGATAAGGCATCGGTCAAGCGGCTTTTCCATAAACCGGAAGTCCGATACGCTGCGGAGAACGAACAATGAGATTATTTATGTCCAGTACAATAAATATAACTGGTATTTCATAAAAAACAAGTTTTTTATCGGAAAGGATAAATATCGCATTTTTTTGCCAACGCTATCTCATAAAAAAGGAATTATCGTTATCTTTTGAAACTTAAAATCATTGTTTTCGACAAGACGCACGTTGCCTTTGAACACCTGCTCATCTGCGTTGGAGGCATTTGATCATTCAACGCAAAATCTGACAAATGCGCATTTTCAAAACGGTCCTTTCATACGCAGAAAAAAATACCGCTATGGGGTGATATTCTTAATTCTTATGAGATATCAGTAAAAAAATCTGCAAAAAAAATATTATAGTACTCTTGAAAAAAGTTTTTCCCATGCTAATTTTGATTTATGAAAGTTTTGCATAACATGTATACGATGTTGTTCAGCAAAAACAAGCGTTACACATTATTGCGCTTCAAGTTAAAATAAGATCAGAGAGGGGAAGTATATGCAATTTGAAATCAAATTGTCCGTACAAAACGGAAAATGTCTTGAATTCAATTATCAGCATCATCTGTCTGCTGCGCTCTATTCTATATTAGGGAAACATTATCCTGCATTGGCACAGGATTTGCATGACGGAACAAGTAAAAGTATGTTAAAAATGTTTGTATTTTCATGTATAAACAGTCTGCCAAAGCCCGTTTGCTGCACAGAAGGAAATTTTTCCGGAATGCGGCTGGGCAGCAAAATTTGGATGCGTTTCAGTTCCATTATTCCGGAAATCGCTTATGCAATGGCAGAGTCGCTCCAAAAAGAAAAAGAAATACGAATAGGAGCTGTTGTTTTTTCTGTTCAAAATATTTCTCTTGTCCCGCCAGTGGATTTCGCGCCGGCAACTGTATATCGTCCGTTTGGTCAGGCAGGAATGATTATCTGCAAACAATACAAAGATGGAAAAAATTACTTTCAATATCCGGATAATCCGACGCCGGAAATCGCACGCTGCGGAACTTTAATCGCTGAGAACCTGCGTCATAAATTATTGCGGTTAAAAGATATACGGAATGATTTATTTGAAAATATCCTTTCAGCTTCGAATTTAACAGAAGAAAAATTACGTCAGCAGCCCGTTGAAATTCAATTTCTGCCTCTTAGCGCAGACCGGCTTTATCGAACAGGATGTTTCACAATAAAAAACAGTGTTGTTCACGCATTCCGTGCACCATTCCGAATGACGGCTCCTGAACCATTTCACCGGATATTGTGGGAATGCGGAGCAGGAAACCTGAACTCTCAAGGATTTGGCTTTGTCACGCTCGGAAAACAGGAATAAGGGGGCGGATTATGTTGCTGAAAAGAATAGATGAAATTATTGTAAATGATCTTTACGATATGGTTTCTCAATCGGATGATACAAATGTTTATTTGGCTGAGCCGGTGCTGGATACTGAAAAACAAATTTTCCATTGGAAAAAAATTGATGAAGGCAAGGTCAACCGCTCGGTTCTGCACTATGATGATACGAATGATGCAAGCAATAATTTATTGGGGAGCTTTCAAAAATTCTATGCATCCGGAAAAGATTTTGGCGAATGGAAAATATACAGTGGGAGCAGCAATATTTTTAAGAACGGTCTTCCCACATTTGGAGGTTCAGCAAAAGCTGCTGTTTATTTGCGGTATACCTGTTCCTGCTGTTCCCAGAAGAGGCGGTCTTCTTCGCCGATCTCGCGCAGGACGCGGCACGGATTGCCCGCAGCGATCACGCGCGCCGGGATGTCGCGCGTCACCACGGAACCGGAACCGATGACTGCGCCGTCGCCGATCGTGACGCCGGGATTGACCGTAACATTTGCGCCCAGCCAGACGTCGGCTCCGAGCCGGATGGGTTTTCCCAATTCCAGCCCGCGGCCCCGCACGCCGGGGTCGATCGGATGCGTCGCCGTGCAGAGGCAGACACGCGGGCCGATGGCCG
>CAKRUL010000393.1 GCA_934403665.1 uncultured Clostridia bacterium
CCGTTACACCGTGATTTGCTCCCCAGTTTGCCATTACGGAATATACATCAGTAAATGCGCCTTTGCCGGTCAAAGTCGGTGCAAACCATGTTGTCGGCCAGGTAGGATCGGTGCGTTTGTCAAGCTTTTCGTGAACATCATCGGGCAGAGTAACGGTATAACCCTCTGCAATTTGGATGGTAGGACCTACGCCATCGATAAGATTCACTCTTATCATGGTAACCGGCATTTCCGCCTCTGTTTTGAAGTGACTTGAAAATCCGCCGCCACGGAAATACTCATAATCGGCTCTGCACCAATCGGTTGCCTCAAGACACGCACTGATGTCAGCTTCCGTCATATTCCACCACTCTTTTACCGTTCCGTTCCCATCTTTATCCTTAGCTGCACCGGTGCAGTCAAGAGCAGTTGCACCGGAATTGATCAGATGAATAATTCCATCCTTTGCCTTTCCGCTGAGTTCTTTGCCCGTTACTCTCTTGACGGAATCCGGCGACCAATAGGTACGCACATCATGGAAGCAAGGTGCTTTTCCTGTGAGCAGTGTTGCAAAAAGCATGGATATGCCGTTTAAGGTGTCGTTCTCGGTTGCAAACGCAAACGGTGCTTTTTTACCGTTCCAGTCAAAACTGGATGCCATAATTGCCTCGGTAAAATCACCGTTCGGCAGCCAATCCGTCCACATTCTCTGTCCTTGGAAACCGCCTACGATACCGTTTCTGCCAAGACTTTCCTCGCTCCAACCCATTTCCTTGAGTTTTGGATTGCCAAACAGAATGTCACGGACAATAATAGTGAATTTTGCAATAAACTCCCAGTCCTTATCTGCCGGAACAACCTTAGATTTTTTGATAATTTCGGGGAAATTCTTGCCGGCATTTTTGTCAAATCCCTCTTTGCAGTTTGTCTTAATCCAGCCAAGCGCCTTTTCGTATTCCTCATGATCGTATATTTCCAGTGTGATGCGGCGCAGTACTTCCGTCAAATCCACCCACTCAGCACGCAATCCGAGATACTTCTGCATAAAGTCCGGATCGCAAAAAGAACCGGCAATGCCCATTGCCACGCCGCCGATGTTTACATAAGCCTTATTTTTCATTTGCCCAACGGCAAGAGCACAGCGTGCAAAACGCAGAATTTTCTCTGCAACATCTGACGGAATTTCCGTATTGTCAGCATCACATACCTCATGCCCATAGATTGAAAATGCCGGAAGCCCCCTTTGTGCGTGAGCTGCCATCGCTGCAGCAAGATACACTGCTCCCGGTCTTTCTGTACCGTTAAAACCCCAAACAGCTTTGATTGTTTTGGGATCCAAATCCATGGTTTCGCTGCCGTAACACCAGCACGGTGTAACAGAAAGTGTGGCAACAACGTTTTCTTTGCCAAATTGCTCGGCAACCTTTGCTGCTTCTGCACCGCCGCCGAGTGTTGTACAGCCGCTGACGCATTCTGCCGGTGTGCCATCCTGATAAAAGAGATTTTTTTCGATCAGTTCGGCCGCCGCCTTTGCCATATTCATCGTCTGATTTTCAAGGCTTTCGCGCACTCCGCCCCATCTGCCGTCAATGACCGGTCTGATTCCTATTTTTGGTTTGTTCATTTTCTTTCCCTCCTGTTATTTTTATGATATAATAATTATATTATTGACTCTATTAAATTTCTTGTGTTATACTATCAAAAAACATAATTATTTTATCCTCGGAGGAACTATGAACGCTTCATATCACGAAAGAATGTCCCGCGGAACACCCGATTTTCCCTTAGAGCTTTATATCATAGATCCATCGCATCCTCGATATAAAATGCAGATGCACTGGCACAAAGAATTTGAAATCATTCGGGTATTAAAAGGCACTTTACGCTTAAAACTCAATGAACAAGAATTTACATTGCAAGAAAACCAAAGTGTTTTTATTCCGGGCGGCATCATTCACAGCGCCGTCCCCACAGAATGCGATTACGAATGTCTTGTGTTTTCTCCCTCTGTGCTTTATAACGTGCAGATCTGCCGTTCACTCATTAAAACACATCTGCAAGCAGCGGTATATAC
>CAKRUL010000394.1 GCA_934403665.1 uncultured Clostridia bacterium
GTGCAACATAATCCTCCGCAAGCGGCTGATTGTCAACATACACCTTGCCGTCCTTCACATCAATGGTCTGCCCCTGAGTGGCAATCACACGTTTAATATATAAGACCCGGTTAAACATCAGTTTTCCTTTGACACTGCCATCCGTCCGTTCCGGATCGAGCACCACAATATCGCCGTTCTTCGGTTCATATCCGATACGATAGGCAAATAAACGATCCCCGTCATGCAAGGTCGGAACCATGCTGGATCCGTCCACCAAAACCTGAATCAGGAAAAATTGGTTAATCAGAATGACCGCTATCAATGCAATTGCAATGGAAATAACCCAATCCATGATTTCCCTCAAAGCACCGCGTTTCTTGTTCTGCCCGTTGTCGGCAGCTTCTGTCTCTAACTCTTGATCCGGAAGAATCTCGCCGGAAGACTGTTCTTCCGCTTGCGCGGGAAGCTCCGTCTCACCGTTCTCGAAATTTATGTTGTTTTCCTCCGGGATTTCTTTTTTCTTCTCGTCCATATAAGCCTCCAAAAAAACATAAAGGGAGCCAATTTAGCCCCCTTTTTTGCGTTATTAGATTCTTTCTTTGACTTTCGCAGCTTTTCCGACTCTGTCTCTCAAATAGTACAGTTTCGCGCGGCGAACTTTACCTTTTCTGACAATCTCGATTTTACCGATATTGGGGGAATTCACCGGGAAGGTTCTTTCCACACCCACACCGTAAGATACACGGCGAACGGTAAATGTTTCGGCGATACCGCCATGCTGTTTTTTGATAATAGTGCCTTCAAATGCCTGAAGACGTTCTCTATTACCCTCTTTTACTTTTACGGAGACTCTTACTGTATCACCAATTTTCAGTTCAGGCAAATCAGTTCTAATAAGGTCTGCAGTAATAGATTTAATGATATCCATTCTCTATTTCCTCCCTTCTTGCCTGGGAATTCATTAATAGCTAACGCTTCTATCAGAGGAATCCCCTTTTTACACCATAGTATCATAACACAAACTGAATCATAAATCAAGACTTTTTTTATATTTTTTTCGTTCTGCCCTGCTTGACTGCCGTTGCCGCTCGAAATCTCTTCTTCCGGGCGGCATGATCGGTCTCGCTTTTATGCTTCTTACGGTTTTGTGATAATCACTTTCTGTGCTTGTTCCTCCCACTCCACACTTGCGCCGAGCTGTTCGGAAATAAAACGAATCGGGGTATAGGTGCGGTCATTTTCGAGAAATGCAGGAGAATCCAGTTTGATTCTCTTGCCGTTGACATAAGCAATATCTGAATCAATCGTGATCAGAATCGTCACTGCTTCCCCGGTTTGAAGATGCTTGCCCTGAATCGTCACAAGCTGTTTTTCATCATTCCACGAAACATCTGCTCCTAAATTTTCAGCGACAAAACGTGCAGGAAGCATGGTGCGGTCATTGACAATTTTCGGTGCGACATCATTGCTCTTTGTTTTTCCGAACACCTTTGCTGTTTTTTCGCCGATCGTAAGGATGATCTGCCGCGCAGAAAGGTCTTTTTCCGTCCACGCCGCATAGAGCGTAAAGCTCTTTGTCACTTTTTCCGAGAAATCATATTTTGTTTTCAATTCTCTGTCGGTATACCATCCGGCAAAATCAAAGCCTTCCTTCTCCGGAGCCGCCGGCTCTCTCATCACGGAATTTTTTGTGACACTTTGATTTGCAACGGTGCTGCCGCCGTTTGTCTGGAACCTGACGGTATAACGGCTCGGTCCTCCGTTGCTTTTCTTTGCGGTTGCCGGATAGGTTACCGTCACCGTATCTGAATCCGCAGCGTTTTCAACGGTCTGTGCATCTGCAAAGAGATAGCCGTTTTCCGCAATGCCTTTGACGGTATAGTTTTCTTTCGGCACAATGGTCACGGTTGCCGTGTATACGGTATTAAAGCCAAATCCTGCGGAAGCATCCGGCGACCATACCACGGTTGCCTTGTACTCGTCTGTTTCAACCTCTGTCTGCGGCGCTTTTTTCTTGACAGGAGCGGTCAGTCCAATCTCCGCCTGGATTGTTTTGGGA
>CAKRUL010000395.1 GCA_934403665.1 uncultured Clostridia bacterium
GGTAGGTGCTATTCAGCGCAGCAAGGTTCATTACTGTTTCAAGGGTAGCACAACTCACCTTGGGCATAGCTTTAACGATATCTGAAATCAAAACATCCTCTGCTAAATCCTTGCCCCGGAGATAATAGCTGACGATCTTCTCAGCGGTCTTTCCCGTTGGAGGCTCAAGATAGAGCGTGTAGTCAAATCTTCCGGGTCTTAATAAGGACGGAGGCATATACTTTGTGTCATTCGTTGTAGCAATTACAAAAAGGTCTGTGTTCCTTGCATCGTCAATACAGGCTTGTAAGCAAGCCCATTCTGGCGCATAGGGAGAGTTACTTTCTACATAGAGGTTCAGATCCTCTAGGAGCAGTATACTAGGTGCGGCTTCTTTTGCAGCCGAGAAAGCAGCCCTCAATTCATCCAAAAAACTGTTTTCCTGACTGGTTTTCCGAAAGACAAGAGACTTGCGGCCTGCTTCTTTTATAAAGACGGTTGCCAGCAAACTTTTGCCAAGGCCAGGATCGGATTCCATCAGAAGTCCTCTGGGGATAGAAGCTCCTTTGCTTTTATAGAGTTCTGGCCTTTTCAGAGCATCCAATATCTGACGTAGAATGTTTTTTGTGGCTTCATAGCCAATAATTTTTTCATCGAACTTGTCCATTGTAGACTTCCTCTCTATTACTTTGTTTTAATTCTTCTGTTCTGCTTTATCTGCTCCTTTGCAGTTAAAGGAGCATTGCCATATTTGATGCAATCATCTCCATATAATGCGGCTTCTCTTGCCTGCCTCATTTGGATATTATTTTGAAGCATCACATCAAACTCAGATTTCCATTGATTTGTTACCATCACAAGCATTTTCCGTTCAGTTTCCCACTGAATATGAAACATATTCTGTGTTTGAAATGATACTGCGCAAACTGCAAAATGAATATGTACATTAACGTTATCAGCATGAATTCCATAGGCCGTAATATAGCCTTTCTGTGCATAAATGCTCGCAATTCTCTCTGCTAGAGATACTACGTCCTGTGGCAGAATACAATCTGTTGCTGCAAACGAAACAATGCGGTGTTTTGCAAACTGCGGAATTCCTTTATGTCTTCTCCTAACTTCAAAAAGCATCAGGTTATAAACGGCACTTGGATCACACAAATATTCATTGGGAATCATCGCTGGCTGACAACCTGCTAGGGTATTTGTTATAGTATTCGCTCTTCGACTATCTTCTGCTGTCTTATCCAATCTAAGAATATATTGTAGTAAACGTTTTAAGTCCTCCAAAGTTTCATACTTATCATTTTTGAGTTCGATATAACACATATCTATGAACCTCCTCTTTTACCCCTTCCCAATTTTTTTCGCTCGCATAATATCCAATATTTGATATAATTTCATCCACAAGGTCTGCGTCTATTTCAGTAAAGTAGATTGCACTCTTAAATACTTCTGTTTCAGTTTTACCAGTTTCATCCATTCTCTGTTGTAGATGAACTTTATCTTCAGCTGTCAATCGTATATTAAAGGTATTTCCCATTATAATGCCTTCTTTCTATCCATAGAGTTTCATGCGAACAAATTCAGAAAGTCAAAAAAATATTATTTATGACGGCATCCGCCTCCCCCTCTAGCAAGAATAGCCAAATGTATATACACTACACATTCGGCTGCTCTTGTGCGACCGTTTGTACTGCAACTATTCCATTCGGCCGCTTTATCCTAATGTTAGTGCAGTTAATAAAGATTAAATTTCACCCTCATTTCCCTTTATACATTATTCAGCATTAACATCAAGATTATTTGTATGTACATCTTGTTATCAAGCATTATTTTCAAGCAACAGAAAACCCACATGGAGCATTTTCCATGTGGGCATTTTTCGTATTACCATCCCGTAGCTTTCATGTGAGCTTCCTGCACAATATATTCTTGTACTGCTCTTTTGGGAATTTTCCAAACTCGACCGATCCTCATAGCTTTTATCTTTCCCGACTTCAAAAGCTTATAGGTGGTGTTCATACC
>CAKRUL010000396.1 GCA_934403665.1 uncultured Clostridia bacterium
ATGTTTGCCCTTTTTGCGGCAACTTGATGCTCAGCACAGGGAAAGCAGAAATTTCCTGCTGCGGAAGAAGGCTGGAAGCGCTCTCTGCCAGAAAAGCGGAGGCGGAGGAGAAACTCCGGGTGGAACAGGTGGAGGATGAATGGTATATCAGCAGTGATCATCCCATGCAGAAGGAAAATTACATTTCTTTTGTTGCATTTGCTTCCGGCGGAAAAATACAGATTGTCAAACAGTATCCGCAATGGAATCTGCAGGTGCATTTTCCGAAAAGGGAACGGGGGAAACTTTTGTGGTACAGCCGGGATACCGGCTTGCTGTATCAAATTCTTTCATAGAAAATCAGGAAAGAGGATCGCTCGTCAGAATCGTGACGGCGGTCTTTTTTTGCACATCGAAGTGTTTTTGTGCTGCGTTTTTAAAATGAAAAAATTTTATAAAAATGTGTAAAATACGTGCAAAAGTCGAATACTATTAAAATCATTTGATATTTTATGATTATTCATCACATATGGCTTCGGAAAAGCAGAACATATGGGGTGCAAAATGCTATGAGAACCTTTACAGAAAGAACGGGGAAAGCATGCAGAATGTTTTCTGTTTCTTTCGATACAAACTTGAAATGCAGGAGGAATTGAAATGAAGTACAAAGGAGTATTTCCGGCGTTTTACGCATGCTATGACAGAGACGGGAACGTCAGCAAAGAAAGAACAAAGGCCTTGGCGGAGTATCTGATGGAAAAAGAAGTGAACGGACTCTATGTCTGCGGAAGCTCCGGCGAATGTATCTATCAGAATGTTGAGGAACGAAAAACGATACTGGAAAGCGTCATGGAGGTCTGTAAGGGAAAACTTACCGTTATTGCGCATATTGCGGCGCCAAGCACAAGGGACAGCATCGAGCTGGCAAAGCATGCGGAACGGTTGGGGGTGGATGCGATTGCCGCGATTCCGCCGATTTATTTCCGGCTTCCGGAATCTTCTATTTATCACTATTGGATGGATATGGTGGAAGCTACGAATCTGGATTTTATCATCTATAATATTCCCCAGACGACGGGCTACAATCTGTCGGTTTCGCTGTTTGAACGCATGATTGCACATCCGCGCGTCATCGGGGTGAAAAACTCCTCCATGCCGGTTCTGGACATTGAACAGTTTAAGGCACACGGCGGAAAAGACTGCGTCATTTTCAACGGACCGGATGAGCAGTTTGTGGCAGGCCGCCTGATGGGGGCGGATGCAGGAATCGGAGGAACCTATGGCGCAATGCCGGAGCTGTTCTTAAAGGCGAATGAATGTATTGAAAAATCGGATGTGAAAACAGCGCGTGAAATTCAGACTGCGATCAATGAGATTATCATGAGCATGTGCAGTATGAAGGGCAATCTTTATGCGGTCATCAAGGAAATTCTTCGTCTGAACGGGCTGGACATCGGTTCTGTCCGCGCTCCTCTGGAAGAGGTAGAGCATCTGGAACAGGATAAAGTGAAAGCGATTTGGGAAAAGATTCGTACTGCGATTGCCCAATTCTGCTGAAGGAGGCTGGCAAGATGAAAGGTTTTACATGGATAGACATGGTCGTTCTGGTGGTGTATCTGCTTGCAGTTCTGCTGGTCGGCCTGGCTTTCTCCAAAAAAGAAATGAAGGGCAAGGAATTTTTCCGCGGAGACGGAACCATTCCATGGTGGGTCACATCGGTTTCGATTTTTGCAACGCTGTTAAGTCCTATTTCCTTTTTATCCCTTGCCGGAAATTCTTTTGCCGGAACGTGGATTTTATGGTTTGCACAGCTTGGAATCTTTATTGCGGTTCCTTTGACGATCAGGTATATTCTTCCCATTTATTCCAGGCTGGACATTGATACCGCTTATGAATATCTGGAAATCCGTTTTCATGACGGCGGCTTGCGGGTAATCGGCGCCCTTCTGTTTATTGTCTATCAGGTCGGGCGGATGTCCATTATCATGTACCTGCCCTCTATGGTGCTGGCACAGCTGACCGGAAT